>DAOUYQ010000075.1 GCA_030666035.1 Microcaldota archaeon | reverse complement strand
GCAGATGTGATGCTGATGCATCGCGGATTATTTGATACTCAAATGGGTCCCCATCACATTTTTTCGTAAAATTATATCTCCATTTTCCATCCAAAGATATTTCCAGAAATTCTGTCCCATTTGCTGCTTCAAGCTCTTCCCTTGTAAATGGAATCTCCACAATGGGCTCAGAATCATTCATCCCACCCACAATTCGTGATTCATTCCTAAAGGTAAAATTCATGTATAAATAGACAATTTCCATGTTATTCAGCGTAAAGTTGCAATCTTCTACTTCCCCCTCCACATGCGCCTCATTCCACGCCCACAAAACCCCCACGGTTTCCGGAGGCATTCGCATATCCACCGAAGGAAGCACTGTTACGATGGTCAGGTTCAGGGCAGATTCATTTTCCTTATTTACCGGGTCAGTAGTCAGTGCCGGGTTTCCCATCATAGTATCTGCAATTGCAATATTATGCTGCAGCACTTCCTCTACAGGAGTCTCATCCAGTGCAGCAGCAGCCCCCAAAATAAGAAAGAACAGGAAAAGCTCCCTAATCATAAGATCTCGTCCAGCCGGTCTATTGCAATGAGCCGAATCATGTCATTGGTTTTTTTCACTTCCAGCCGGGCACGTTCGCTTCCTTTGAGCGAACTCATGAACCTCCTCATGTCCTCCTCCCCATCAAATACAAGTATGAGTTTCTTGTCCATGTCCAGGTAATCTGCTGAAAGGAGTGCAGAACCAATATCAAAGCCTTTCTTTTTTTCTTTGAACCTGATTCCATTCTTTACAAGGATATCGCGTACCCTCCGCATGAGCACATTTTTCTTTACATCCCCCCATCCCTTTAGCTGGTAATAGTCCCCATCCCTTTCTACGAGCCCCCTGGCTTCCATTGTTTTCAATATTGCTTCAAGGTCCCCATCCAAGACATCCGCACCATCAGTTATATTCTTCCTTATGCTGTATGCAATTTCACCCAGTTTCACAGGCACCTTCTCCCAGCCAAATTTTTCTTCCAGATAATTTATGCAATCAACCATCCGGTTGCAGCTTACTTCCACAGTATTCCTCTCTTTCCGGGCCACTGCCTCAATCTTAATTGTAAACATTGGCTGTTTCCTCATGGTTGCAAGCACGTATATAATGATAATGAAAACCAGGATGAATGGGCCCCACTTAATGTAGGTTTCGATGGTCCCAACATCTCCCCTCTCATAGACAATATCTTCCTTGTATTCCAGGTACTGCACCCTAAAGATATTTGTTCCGCTCTGGAGTTTCTCCGCAACCGTTACATGCCCGTCAATTATAGGGTATTTCT
This sequence comes from Microcaldota archaeon, assembly GCA_030666035.1. Taxonomy (GTDB): domain Archaea; phylum Micrarchaeota; class Micrarchaeia; order Anstonellales; family Bilamarchaeaceae; genus CAIKOA01. Next base: position 3,619 of record DAOUYQ010000075.1, on the reverse strand, counting down.
CTGCTTCCTCATTATTTATAGATACATAAAGGTGCCCTGTTTTCAGGGGCTCCCCATCAACTGTAACTGAGAATACTGTTCGTATATCCCACGTGCCTTCCCGCACCACCTGGATATCTTTTACGTGGACATATGTGGAGCCTAGCATCCCGGAGCTATCATATACTTTTACAATATAATCCCCCGGCTCTTCAAATTCATAAGTATAATAAAAGGCCTTTTCCACCCCGATTCTCCCCAGGTCCTCAGAAAGCAGGATTACCCCATTTTTTTCTACGGTATAAAACGCCTTGCCCGTGGTATTGCTCAGTGTAAATGATACGGCCGCCCGCTCCCAGGGATATACCTCCCCGTCAGTTTCCATATGCACAGGCTCAATTGGAAGGAACCCGGAATCGTCCACGCCTTTTTTCTGCCCGGCATGATAAATAAGGCGCAGATACCCATTTTTTTCCAGCGGAACAAATATGCTTTTCTCCCCATTATAATTTTCAAACCCCTCTTCAGCCTCTGAAATTACCGCCCACCTGTTCTCCAGGACATCCTGCTTGAATTTTTCCATAAGCGCCGGATCATCCATAAATTCGTCCAGCGTATACTCCTCCACTATTATTTTCCCCTTTGTCGCATCATCAAGCTGGGCATACCAATAATCTTTCCTGAGGCTGCTGGCCATCTTCAGGTCAGTCTTTCCAATATAGATAAGCGTGTTGAAGGTTCCGGTTGAGCCAAGTGTATTGAGGATATAATCCGGTATCGCGCCCGTAGGCACAATAAGTATGGAATCCCTGACATTCCGCATGTCGCTCCGCCCTATTACCTCCACAGTCATTCCATATTCCTGCAGGCTATCCATCTCTTCTACGAATTCATTGAATGACTCCATCCCGATTCCGGTTTCACTCAAAATAGCTATCCTATTCTTGGAGGATTCATTGAGCCCCAGCAGTTTTACGCTTCCCGTTCCATTTGCATTATATAAATAATACCCAAATTCCCCTGCCCTCCCCTTGGACACAATTTCCACATAGCCCATTTCCGCTTCTTCCTCGGACACGGTAAATATCGTAAGCACGAGTGTTGCTGCAAGAACCAGCAGCACCACAAACGCAATGATCAATAAGGTTTTTTTCATCTATTCACTCCTGGGCTTTTCAACCAGTCAAGGTCGTTTTTGTAGAACGTCCGTATATCTTTTAAGCCTTCGCTGAGCATCATTGGCCGCTCCAGGCTAAGGCCCCATGCAAGCACAGGATACACATCACAAAGCGGCTTTGTCATCTCTGGCCGGAATATCCCTGCCCCCCCAAGCTCCATCCATTCCCCCCGCCCATCAAAGAATACTTCTATTTCTACACTTGGCTCAGTATATGGAAAATAGCTTGGCCTGAATCTTATTTTTTCAAATCCAAACCTCCTGTAAAATTCTTTCAGCAGCCCCAGCAAATCCCTAAAAGTTGCCCCTTCCCAGGCAACAATCCCTTCAACCTGGTGGAACTCCGCCAGGTGCTTAAAATCCGTTGCTTCATTCCTGAACACCCTCCCTATAGCAAAATATTTTTTTGCATCATTCTTCTTGAGCTTATTGAGGTACTTGGCGCTCAGCACGGTAGTATGCGTTCTCAGCACCCTCTTTTTTGCCTCCTTGGGGTCCCACTTATATTTCCATCCCTTCTCGTGGCTTTTTGCAACCCTTTCCACAAGCCCCTTTTCCGGAAGCTCCTCTTTTCCCTCAAGGTAAAATGTATCTGCAAGCTCCCGTGCAGGGTGGTCCTGCGGCTGAAACAATGCATCGAAATTCCAGAAGGCACTCTCAACCATGCCGCCCTCCATCTCAACAAACCCCATATCCCGGAACACCCTCCTTACTTTGCCTGCCATTCTTGTAAGCGGGTGCACCCTCCCCACCGGTGCATCCTTTGTGGGAGCCAGTGCATACTGCCTGAACTCCTTTCCCCTCCAGGAGCCGCTGGCAATAACTTCATCAGTCAATTCCCCGATTTCCTCCTTTATCTCCCCCAGCTCCCCTGCCTCCCTTTTCCCATTCCCAGTAAGCGAAACCATGAATTCCTTGCTTTTTTCCAAATGCAAGAGCTTCCTCTTTAGCAATACCCCAAGCTCTTCTTCAGATGCCTTCTCCGGCTCTGCTGCAGCCGTTGCCAGCCCATACTCCCCAGGTTCCCCTATCTTCTTTATTTTCCCCCCCTCAATTGTTATCCAGCCATTTTTCTTTGCCCAGATGAGCCCAATTCTCTCTTCTGCACTAAGGCCGGCAACAGGCTCCCCATCCTTTTTTAGAATCCTAATCTCAGGAAACCCTTTTTCTATCCATTGCCCACATTCCTCATTCCGCATAAATTTTTCCTTTTCATTTTCTTCAACCTTTGCAAGCCCCTTTTCCTGAAGCCAGAATGCTGCCCTTCTTGCTGAGTCAGGATTCATCCCAAGCTGGTTAATCTGCACCTTCCCCTTCTTCTCAAGCTCTTTGAGCAGAATTTTCTCGTGCTTGTGCAGTATCATTTTGCCACCTTTTTCACTTTGCCCTGGAGGTGGATGTAAGCGCCAATAACTATTAATGCCAAAACCACAAGTGCCGGCCCCTCAGGCCCGGAAACCAACCCAGTCATCCATTCCCGTGCATCCAGGAAGAACTGGAGCACTTCCGCATCAAGGCTCTGCTCAATTTCAAAAACAATGCCAAACCTTGCCAGCACAGTATTCTCCCAGGTCAGTTCCTTCAGCTTTCCCATGTCCTCTTTATTTTCCCCTTCAGGAAGCGGGCAGACTTCAATAAGCGTAGCCTTCTCAGGAAACACAAAAGTAAGCCGCTGGTTCTCCCCAAGAATTACATCCCCAAGATCACTTTTTTCAAAGCTCAACGCCCCACTGTTCAAGGCATACTGTGTAGTTCTTGGCTTGCACTGCTCCGCAATAAAAAGCCCGGAATTATTCACCGGCTCCCCATCCTTATCCGCATACGCAGCCACTCTATATGTTATTTTCAATTCCCCATGGCAGAGGTCTGCAAGGGGATTGCACCTGGAAACCGGCTGGGGCCGCACCACAACATTCTGCACATCCACTTCCCGGTTATCCACATGGTAGCGCACATCCCCCAATCCCGTAAGCGAACTCCAGCTAGCAAGGTCATTCTGCGTCAGCCCCTTCGCATATGTAGAAATATGGTAATCCGTTGTTATAAGAAGGTAAATCTCTTCTGTAATCTCCGCACTTCCATCCTCATTCACCTCCACAGTCATATCCAGTGCAGTAGTTGTAAACGCAGAATACGCAAGGGAAAGCATCATAACAACAAGCAAAAAGCGTTTCATTCCGAACCGCAGGGGGGGGACACCTTTTGCCAGCCCGAAGCGCTCCTGCCGCTTTCGCGTGCACTTCAAGCTGTCACACTGTGACCTGATTCCCCCCCGGTGCGGATTAGTCTGGGTGTTCCCTTGTTTCTCCTCAATATCAGAAATCATGAAAGCATTTTCTCCAGTTTGTATTTAAACCTTTTTCTTTTATTTTTACGAGGCGTTTAACTACGCAAAAAGCGGATCTTGAGCTTGGCTCACGAGAAGGGAACTTGTTCACTCAGAACTGCAATCCCGAATCATGG
>DAOUYQ010000121.1 GCA_030666035.1 Microcaldota archaeon | reverse complement strand
GTTTTGCTCCGTTGCCAAAAACAGTAGCCAAAAAGCCCTCGTTTTACGCTACCGACGTAATATGTAACCATGGTTACATAATGTCTGCTTAGCACTAATCACCAAAGTAATCAGAAACTGGAGCTCTGATTCATCCTTGTTTCTGCTGGGCAAACCCTAGAAGGTATCCATTGCAATCTTTGATGTAGAATTCCTGCATCCCATACCAGGTCGTGCCCAATTCCTTTACCATCATCACTTTACCTTTCAAGTTGCTATGGAATTCCTCAACATTATCAACTTCAAAGTACAAAGCCAAAGAAGCTCCGATATCCATATTCTTGAAAATAGGAATGTCTTCTGAAAGGCTTTCTTTTCCCTGAAACATCAATTCGATATCCCCTAATTTCATCAGAGAGTAGATAAGCACTCTATCCTTGGGGAATTCCATCAAAACCTCTTGTTTATCCCTGGGAACCCCCATAACAAACGTGAAGCCTAAAATTTCTTTATAGAACTCAATTGTTTTATTCACGTCATCAACCATTAGGTTTGGTGTTAGTTTTTTAATTGCCATCCAATCCACCTTCTTTTTGGAGAAATTTAGCTGGTTTGGTTTTTAATTTTTTCGTATTTTTTTGAGTTGAGCCTACATTACTCTAATAAGCAGATACTGACGTAGTATGTAACCATGGTTACACTCCCCCTGAGCCTCGTCCAACAATTCCTTAAAGGATGAGGCCACATTGGCATGAATAAACCAAACTTATAAAAAAGTATACATTAGGTTGATTGGATATTAGGCAATATTGCCCACCAAAATTTTGAGCACTCACCTATCTTATTGTTCTAGGCTACACCGGAATGCCACCCTCAATTCTTTTATAAACACCTCCAACTATTCCCTATTGTATGCAAAGGCCCTTAGGTACGGTAATCTCAACTGATGATTCCCCAACTACCCTAAAATACGCATTTGTACTGGATGAGGGCTCCCCGGTAAAGAAGGGCCAATTCATACAAACAACGTCCGTTGAAGGAATAGTTTTTGGATATGTTTCTGAAATAACACGCGCAAACCGCTACTTCGAGCGGGCAGAATCCGTTGCGGAATATGAGAGGGAAACACCAATTGCCACGCATTTCCCAATCAAAAGCTGGGAGTATGCAATTGCAGAAGTAAGGGTTCTGGGAAGAATGGAAAAAAGAGAGGAACACTATTTCCAGTCCAGGGTTTCGCTTCCACCTTCTCCCGGAACAAAAGTAATTGAAGCAGATGAACTATTGCTAAAGGATTTTGTAGGCTTTGTCCCGGATGGGCTGATGCTTGGAAAACTCCAGAACCATGAAGTGGAAGCAAAAATAGACATGACCAGATTGCTGCAAAAGCACTTGGCCCTCCTTGCCATGAGTGGCGCAGGCAAATGTCTAGAATACAATATTCCGATTAAGCTCGAAAATGGAACACAGAAAAAGATAGGGGAGATTGCAGATGAAGCTTTCAAAACAGGCACAATTCATATCGAAGATGGAGTTGAGGTAGCTATTCCAAAAAGTGCAATCAATGTCTTTTCCCTAAATGAAGAATTTAAGGTCTCTCCAAACCAAGTACGGGCAGTTACTCGAAGACCTTCCCCAAATCAATTAGTCAAAATTACAACAAGAAGCGGGCGCGAGATTTCTCTTACTCCTGAGCATCCTCTGATGATTTTAACGTCCAAAGGGCCTATCTGGAAAAAGGCAGGAGAGATTAAAGGGAACGAGTCCATAGCAGTTCCTAGGCAGCTGCCTTTTGGAGATAACAATGAAGTTAGTTTGTTGGATTTTTATAAAAATTCCCTGGATATGTGCGTATGTGATCAAAAAGTTCTTATTGAACTTAAAAAACAATTGAAAGGGCATCCCGAAGTTTCCAGAAAAATAAGATATGGCCTCAATAAGAACTCATTGCCAATTTCTGATTTCTGGAATCTGTGTAAACAAACCAATTCACAATCCCTTTTCTACAAAGCCAGCAAGATCAAATCTAAAGGTTCTCATACACCCATTCCTTCAATACTAAAGCTGGATAACGATCTGGGCCGTTTCGTAGGATATTTGATGGGGGATGGACATGTGAGAAAAAATTGGATGATGCTAGCAGTTATGGAACCCGAAGTCAAACAAGATTTTGCCAGACTTTCCCGGAAACTTTTTGGGCTAAAGGCTTCCCTCCACAAAAGATCTGCCATCTGTTATTCTACAGCGCTTGTGCGTGTCCTTAATGATGTATTTGGAGTTGCCAGTTCTTCTGGAAAGAAGAGGGTAACCAACACACTTTTATCTTCAAACAAGGACTTCCTTAGCGGTTTTTTATCTGGGATTTTTGATACCGATGGGTATATATCTGATAAAAAAGCCGAACTTGAATTCTGTTCAAAAAGCAAAGAGTTGGCAGAAGGAATTTGCAATCTACTCCTGAAATTCGGCATCCTAGCCCGATTATATCCGAAATATAACAAGGAATATCAGCGATTTTACTTCAGGGTGTATGCTCATGGTTCGAATGACCTCTCCATTTTCAAGAAGAATATGCGATTTAGGATTAAAAAGAAACAAATGCGCCTGGATGGAACGCCAACACTACGTTCTAATTCGAACATTGATTTACTCCCCCATCTTCATCCAATGCTCTCATTTGTGCTGCGCAAGCTCAGGATCTCGCAGGAAGAGATAAGTCGCCGCGCGGGAGTTGCAAATAATCTGAGCAGATATGGGAAAGGGGAAGATGCATTAAGCCGAAGAACCTACAAAGAGATACTCTCCGCACTTAATTCACGCAAAAGGGAACTCCAGGAAGCATGCCTTACAATCGATTCCCTTCAAATTCCTTCCTGCCAGCTTCCTTCTATTCTAGAGATGTGCAGGAACCTCAAAGAGGAAGGGGAGCTAGAGTATGCCCAGATAGGAGATGCCTGTTCTGCCTCACGTGCCACTGTAAGACGCATGCTCTGCGGGGAAACAGCACTTACAGAGTTCGTATTGGAGATTGGAAAGGGGACCCTCCATTCTACTACGGCAGGAAACTCCAATGTTCTGGAGGAAGCTTTGACCGAGTATAATGAATTCTCAAGCATAGATATCAACCTTCTTTTCACGCTCGCCGACAAAGTAGAAGGATCTTATAAGTCTCTCGACCAATACTCTAAATTATGGCGGGGGGCATGGGCTTCCTACAAAAGAGGGGCTAAAAGAGCAGATGTCCAGTCCAAAATATGCATGCTCAAGGGGTTAAAATTAGCAGCGTTAGAAGTTGAAAATGATCTCGTAGCATGCGAAGAAAAGCTACGGTTGCTTTCCTCCCTTGCAGACTCTTCGATTCTGTGGGACTCTGTGAAGCACATCGAAATTATTCAATCTAAAGAAAAATATGTTTATGATATTGCTTTGGAAGGAAATCACAATTTTATTGCAGGAAATTTGCCAATTGTAGTGCATAACTCATACTGCGTTGCAGTATTGATAGAGGAATTAATGAAGCGCAGAAATGAGCAGGGAAGAATCGGAATAGTAGTAATTGATATTCATGGGGAGTATGGAGGATTCAAACATGATCCTGATTATGGAAGGAGGGTAAGGGTAATAAAT
>DAOUYQ010000054.1 GCA_030666035.1 Microcaldota archaeon | reverse complement strand
TTACCTCATGTAACATTGTTTGGACTTGGGAAAAGGGTGAGAGCTGTGGTCAAAGACCATTCAATCTCAACCTTTTCTTCTTCCATATTTATTACCTCATGTAACATTGTTTGGACTTGGGAAAAGGGTGAGAGCTGTGGTCAAAGACCATTCAATCTCAACCTTTTCTTCTTCCATACTTCTTATCCCTTAATTGTATAATACTATTATTTCTTAGCCTTCATTCCAAGCTTTATCCTGCCGGTTCCTACCGGAATGGTTTGTCCGACAATTATGTTTTCCGAAACTCCAACAAGATTATCATCTTCCGCTATAATTGAAGCATTTACGAGGTGCTTGATTGTTTCCTCGAATGCAGCACGCCCCATCACGCCTGCTTTTTCCCCGGAAAGCCCATGCCTTCCAATAGATTTGATTTTGCCGTCAGAAGCCATTGCATCAGCAAGCAGCATAATATGGCGGATATCCACAGCAAGCCCCTGCAATTCCATCACAGTGTGCATTTCCTTGATTAGTGCATTTCTTGCCGCTTCTATCCCAAACATCTTCTCAATTTCCATTATGCTGTTTGTATAAATGCGGGAAATATCAACTTTTTTCAGCTTCACAATGTCTTTTATGTTGCAGCCGCTTGCACGGATGAAATATTCCCCTTTCTCTTTAATCACAACTGCCCTGCGGATGCCTGCAACTCCTTTCACAAGGCATTTTGAGAGCTTGATTCCGAGTTTCCTGAGGTCTTTGAGGGGTTTCTCTTTTTCGGCTTTGAGCTTCACTATAATTTTGTCCCCCCTTTGCTCAACCTTGTTTGTTCCAACAGTTTTCTTCACTGCTTCCTTGAGCATTTCATTGCTGACTCCCATCAGTTTTGAATCGTCCTTGCGAAGCATGATAGAAATTCTCTTGGATGCGAGGTCTTCCTGCATCGTGGCGATTTCGGGAAGGAGAACGGATTCGATTTCCCTTGCAAGTGCTTTTGCACTGCTCTCTTTTGCACGGTACTCCTTCAACAAGTGGATTTCCACTATGGATTTCTTGGGTTCCTTCTTCGCATCCACCAGCTCAATGAGCCTGGGCAGGTCTGTGGGCACATGCTCTGCAATCCCTGCATAGTGGAAGGTCCGCATTGTATTGTGCGTAACTATGCCTTCAAATGTGGTGAATGTTTCCAGCCCTTCAACAGAAAAATCATAGACATAACCGGAAGAAGGTTCCACATAATCGATTGAAATAATTTCATCCCAGAAAACATCTTCGTTATAAAGAGCGCGCAGATATTCCAGTTCAGATTCTATGTCCACTGCCTTCTCCTTGGCAATTTTGCCCATCTTTTCAATCCATTTTCTCAATGTATTCCTTCCAATCGCCTGCCTTTTAGTGAAATTCTTGAGCGTGCGCTTTGGAATGGAAAGCTTTTCTGCCAGTTTAATAAAGACGTCTCCAAAACCTGCCACCATATCCACAGAATCATATGAAAGAGACTGCTGATTCTTCTTGGAAAGCTCGACAAGTTCATCGAGTGCATCCTTCTTCTTTGGGATTTCGAGGCCAATTTTTTCTTTGAAGACTCCTGCATACCTATATGAGATGCTAAGAGAATATTCCTTCCTGCCTTTTCTTTTGGAGCTTAGTATTCCCATGCGGTTGAGGAGTATCGCAATTCCATCAATAAGCTCTTCCGAAGCTGAACTTGCCCGGATTACTTTTCTGGTGGTGCTTACATTCCCGTCTCCATCAAAATACGCCTTCAGCAGGCTTCCAACGAATTTTTCATTCGCGCCAAAAGCAAATTGAGGCAGATACTTGTGCTTTGCCCCACTGCCACAGGCTTTCATCAGCAGTTCTGATAAAATGGAGGAGTTAAGGCGCAGGTCATGGCCTTTTGAAAAACCACGGTGGTTGTCATATTCATTAGTAGTAAGGGAGAATTTTTGCGCAACCTTTCTCACATTCGAGAGATACCCCTCATCGGTATTGGAAATAGAGATGTAATATTTGGTTGCATTGCCCTCTGCCAGATATGCACCGATGAACCATCCAAATTCTTCATCCATTGTGATGGATTCCGGTATCCTGCTCCTGCTGTGAATCTGCTTGGGATATACAAAACCTTCTTCAATTTCAAAACTTCCCATCCCCGCAGCATGATTTCTTAATTGATCGGGCCCCACGGGCACAGTAAACTGGGTGCTTCCCAAAAGAGCTTTTTTCAACTCACTTCCAAACCAACATTTGTTTTTAGGCAAATAATCTTCCAGCTCCAGTGCGCTCTGTTCTTCGTTTGCAGGAAGATTTCTAAGCACAGGTATCCTGCTTCCTACACTCAGCTCCTTCCCGGGAACAGGCAGTATTGAACCATTCTGCCTTATTACAAATGAATGGTTGCCTGTTGCGATTATGCTCCGGCCTGAGCGTGTATTCAATTTCATTAACTTCTTGTTAGTCTTGTGCCTGCTCACTTCAAGTACTTTCTTCCATCTTATTCTGCCATCCTGATCCAGGCTTGGAACATATACCTCACCGCCCACAAGAGCACAAACTTCAGAGCCCTCAAAATTCCTGCACTCGCTCTTTTGCATTAATGCATCTATGAATTTCCCTATCTTAAGGGATTTTATCCTGCCATTGGTGCTTACGAGTACTTTCTCGCCTGCTTCCAGGGACATCTGAGTCCCGGGCTCCCCCAAGCTTTGCGCAGCTATAATTCCAACAGCAGAATAGGGGCTTATTTTTGATGATTTTGTTGATTTTGTTGCCATTTAAACACACCTCATACTGTATCCACGTCATCCTGTCTCGTGGTTTCTATGTATTCCCCACTTGAAGAGAATACCGGGTCATTGCAATCGCCTCCATATGCAAACTGGATGATTGCATGCTGCCCATTCCTCACTTCCCCTTTATCCTCAACTACAAGGTCCTGGATAGCATGGATGAGCCTCCTTTGCATGTATCCTGAACGTGCTGTACGGATAGCTGTATTGACCAGTGATTCCCTTCCCCCCATTGATGCAAGGAAAAATTCATCTGGGTGGAGGCCGCTCCTGAAAGAACTGAAAACAAATCCACGTTCCCTTGCAGTAAGCTGGCCCCGGCGGTAGAATGCGAGAACTCTCTTATAATATCCACGGGAAGGCCTTTTGCTCCTGATTGCCTGCTGGCCTACGAGCGCACTCATCTGGATTGCGTTTAGCAGGCTTCCACGGGCACCGATAGTGGCCATGATGATTGATGGATTGGTAAGGCCAAAATCCGCTTCAACAACTTTGCCTGCATCATTCCTCGCCTTGGAGGTAGTCATCATTATATTGCTTTCCAGAGTGTCCCTGAGGCTAAGGCCCGGAGACCGCTCCAGCTTTCCATTCCTGTATTGAAGGATAAGGTTCTCTATTTCCCGGTTTACCTTGTCATCAATGTCCTGGATTTTCTTCTCTGCCTTGTTGCTGAGGCTATAGCTGTTCATGGAAACACTAAAGCCATGGCCAGCAAGCGCTTCAAGGCACATCTGGGTAACATTGTCTATGAATTTCTGGGTAACTTTAGAGCCATATTTGATGAAAAGCTTCTCGAGAAGGTCTTTCTCAAGGGCCCTGCTCTCTATTGCGCCCTTCTTGAGCCTTCCTTTGACAATTACAATTTCCTCCCCAAGCTTGGGAGTTACCTTAATGCTAAAGTCTTTTGGGAGAAGCATGGAAAAGAGGAGCTTCCCTGAATAATTCTTGCCCTTGTCCGGCTTGGGCAGCTCAGTTATCCCTGCAAGGTATAGCAGGTTTGCTGCCCGCTCCCTGGTGAAAACCGCTTCATCGTTTGTGAAAAAATATGTTGCGGACACGTGGTCCTCCTGCGGCTTCACAATTGCATGCCCATGCCTCGGGGAGATTATCTGGTCCTCCACTTTCATCATCAAGCGGGCTTCTGCCTGGGATTCCAGGGTCTGCAGCATGTGCAGGTTCATCTCATCCCCATCAAAGTCTGCATTGTATGGGGGGGTAGTTGTTGGATTAAGCCTGAATGTTTTTCCAGGGAGCACCTTCACTTCATGCGCCATCATTGAAACCCGGTGAAGTGATGGCTGCCTGTTGAAAAGAGCAATATCTCCATCCATAATCTGCCGCTCAATGGTGGAGCCCACCTTGAGATCGTCCGCAAGCTCTTTTCTAAGTTCATCAGATATTTTTACCTTTCTCCCATCCGGGCGGAGGATGTATATCGCTCTTGGATAAACTTCAGAAAGGACATATTCCCTGCACTCATCCACATTCCATTCCGTAACCGCAATAGGGATAGTAAGCTCTTTTGCAATCGCTTCCGGAACACCCACCTCATCTATGCGAAGTTTCGGGTCTGGGGAGATAACTGTACGGGCAGAGAAGTTCACCCTCTTCCCGAGAAGGTTATACCTGAACCTTCCCTCTTTTCCCTTCAGCCTCTGTGCAAGTGTCTTGAGGGGCCTTCCGCTCCTGTGCCTTGCCGGAGGAATGTTTGCAGTCTCATTATTCAGGTAAGTAGTAATATGGTACTGGAGCAGTTCCCAGAGGTCTTCAATAATTAACTGTGGGGCCCCTGCATTAATATTTGCCTCAAGCTTCTGGTTAATGCGTATAATATCTACTAATTTATGGGTAAGGTCATCCTCGCTCCGCTCGCCTGATTCAAGCGTGATTGATGGCCTCACGTTTACAGGAGAAACAAGCAAAACAGAAAGAATTGCCCACTCCGGCCTTGCATACTCAGTGTTCCATCCAAGCTTCCTAAGCTCCTCATCCTGAATTGATGCAAGCCAATCCTGCACTTCGGTTGGAAGCATTGCGTTTCCATCCCGGAAAAGGGTGGTTGGCTTCAGGTACTTGATATCCGGAAGCGGCTCTTTGCAGTGGGGGCATTTCCCTTTTGGCGGCTTCTCCGAAGGATTTTCTATTGTTGCTTTATAGCAGTGGGGGCAGGTTGCCCTCATAACTTCATACATTGATTTTGCATATTCCACATGGATTACCGGGCGGACAAGGTCTATATGCCCAAAGTGGCCAGGGCATTCTTTTACCCTCCCCCCACAGGTTTTGCACCTCAAGCCCGGGTCAACAACCCCAAGGCGGGAATCAACAAGCCCTCCATCAATAGGGTAACCATCATCATCATAGGTGTCCGGGATTACAATCCTCGCACACGAAAGTTCCCTCACCATCTCAGGTGAGAAAAGGGAAAAGCGAATCTTGTCTATAATTTTTTCTATATCTTCCATAATGGCCACCTCATGCTTTTTCCTTCAGGATAATGCGCGGGAATATAAACATCGAGCGTATTTCTCCCAACAGCAGCTTAAACGCGTAACTCATCTCAATTGAAGAGATATCCTCGCTATCACAAAGAGGGCAGATGTCCTTGTTTTTTATATAGTCGTGGTAAGCAAACATTCCGCACTTGTTGCAGACAAGCTGGATTGTTTTGTCACTTTCTTCAAGCAGCCTTTCTCTTACAACCATGCTCGCACCATAACCGATAAGGCAGTCACGTTCCATCTCTCCAAACCTGAGGCCTCCTTCACGTGCACGCCCTTCGGTTGGCTGGAGCGTGAGCAGCTGGACCGGGCCCCTGCTCCTAACATGCATCTTGTTGGAAACAATGTGGTGGAGCCTCTGGTAGTAAACCGGGCCGATAAAAAGCTTTACCTTCATTTTTTTCCCGGTGATTCCATCATAGAGCCATTCTTCCCCATGCTCATCAAATCCCTTTTCCTTAAGGATCTTGGCATAATCCTCTTCTGTGTCTCCACTGAATGCCGTTCCATCCCTAAGCATTCCGCCTAGTGCACCTGCTTTTCCCCCTAATGTTTCCAAAAGGTGCCCGGCAGTCATTCTCGAGGGAATTGCATGCGGGTTAAGGATAAGGTCCGGGACAATTCCATCCTGTGTAAATGGCATATCCTCCTGCTTAAGGAGGAGCCCAATCACTCCCTTCTGCCCATGCCGGGACGCGAATTTGTCCCCCACTTCAGGAATTTTAAGTGAGCGCATCTTAATTTTTACAAGCCTGTTTCCGCT
>DAOUYQ010000039.1 GCA_030666035.1 Microcaldota archaeon | reverse complement strand
GAAGAATTAAAAAGAATGATGCAAAAAGCTAGCTTGGACTGGTGAAAAATATGGAAAAGAAGATTTTGATGATAATCCCTCCAGAAAAGTTTAGGGATGAGGAACTGGATATTCCAAAAGAATATTTTGAAGGGCATGGAGTTAAAGTGATAATTGCCAGCACAAAAAAAGGCGAGTGCCACGGCATGTTTGGAAAGCACATAGAATCTAAGCTTTCCATGAAGGATGTGAAGGTGGATGATTACGATGCAATTGTGTTTGTGGGGGGAGCAGGGACTCCAATTGTAAGAAGCGAAGCAGAGTCCACAAAAATTGCAAAGGAAGGTGTGGGTGCAGGAAAAATAATGGGTGCAATCTGCTGGGCGCCTACAATCCTTGCAAAAGCAGGAGTACTCAGGGGAAAGCGTGCGTCTGTTTGGCTGGGGGATGACCCGGAATATGAAATGAAGACAGATAAAGTGATGGAGAAATTCGGTGCGGCAGTTGGAAGCGAAGGACTTGTTGTAGATGGAAAGATTGTAACTGCGGATGGGCCTGCGAATGCAAAGAAGTTTGCCCAGGCAATTGTGGGCCTACTTGGAGAATAGGTTTTAATTCCTTGCAGATAAAAAGAATGCATGGGCATTGGAAAAAGTCTCAAAAAAGGGATGCACCTCACTGGAGAATGTGTAGAGGAAGGCATTGATTTTGGAGAGAAGAATATCATTGATGTTGCAAAATACATCGTTGTCGGCGGCCTTATCGGGTGTGCTGGGGCAATTGCCGGGATATTGCTGGGAATTGCAGCTTTCTTTCTCCTCCAGGGATACCTGGGGGAACTGGGAGCAGGTGCTGTTGCTATTGTGCTTGCGCTTATACCCATATTCATATGCTCAATTTACTCGTTTGCAGCTCAATTTGGGGCAATTGAATTTATTTATACAAAGAAACGGGTGCCCTACTTTAGGGGGGAAAATGTTTCAGTAGCAGTTAAGTGGACGGTGTTTATGCTGGCTGTTTCATTGCTCCTTATCGTAGTGGTTGGCGTGGCTATATCCGGGGCTATTGTGTATCCACTAGCAGGAATTTTGGTGTTTATGCTGGCGTTTCTGGTTATTTTTATAGTGGCGATAGTTGCGGGTATTGTTACGTACTATGTGATGCAGGAGCTTGCCATAAACAAGAGGGGGCCATGGGAAGCAATCGTGGCATCTTATCGGGTTATTAAATCCAATTTCTGGGAAACAATAATCTTTGCGATAATTCTTGCAGTAGCTTCGTATGTTGTAGAGCTCGTGCCCAATACAATCCTCTATATGCTGATGCAAATTGGAATAATGGCAGCCTTTGTGAATCCGCTGATGCTGGGGCCCGTATTTATTGTTGTTGTGCTCTACATGCTGATTGCGATTCTCGTAGGCTCAGGAGCCTTGATACTGAAAGTGGGATTCTACAGGAAGATAACTGCATCCAAGAAGCCTAAAACGAAGAAAGCTTCTTGATTCGCTCATCAATTGGCGGGTGTGTGGAAAACATGCCTGCAACTTTTTTTCCTATCGGGTCAGCAAAATACATTGGGGCAGTTGTTTGCGTTGCACGCTTTACCGGCTTGTAATTGTTCTTTATTTTTATTAGTGCATTCTTGAGGCCATCCGGATAGCGGGTGAGCTTTACTGCTGTTGCATCCGCAAGGTATTCCCTCTGGCGGGAGATTGCAAAGCGCACAAGTATTGCAATTATGGGTGCCAGGATTGCAAGCCCAAGGCCAAGTATCATTATCAGGCCTGAGCCTCCGCCTTTCCTGCCCCTTCCGCCCCAGATAAAGGTGCGGAGAATTATTTCTGAGAGGAAGCCTACAAGGCCCACCATTACAATTGTGAGCATCATGAAGCGAATATCATAATTTCCTATGTGGGACATTTCGTGTGCGATTACGCCTTCAAGCTCCTGGCGGTTCAGTGCCTTGAGAAGGCCGCTCGTAACTACTATTGCGGAATGCTCCGGGTCCCGGCCGGTTGCAAATGCATTCAATGCCGGGTCTTCTACGATGTAAACTTTGGGCGTGGGAACCTGGGCAGCCAGTGCAAGGCCTTCCACTAAATGAAAAAGGTAGGGGTGGTCGCTTTTCTTGAGGGGTTTTGCACCGCTTAGTGCAAGAACCATCTTTGAGCCAAAGTAATAGGAAATTGCAGCATATATCGTGCCTATGAACAAGCCAATAAACAGGCCGTATAAGCCAATTCCCCACATATACCCAAGGACCAGGCACATGACAAAGATAAGAATGCATACTGCCCCCATCAGGAGGATGGAATTTCTCTTGTTTGCATTGATTTCATCAAAAAAACTCTTGCCCGGGTCCCTGGGGACATATTCTGGAGGTGAATGTGCCCGGGGAATGTGCTCTTTTGAAGCATTTGCTGCCAAGTGTGCCTTGGGGGGCATCGGTTCTTTGGGCATAGCTATTCACTTTAGAATTTTACCTGGGGCACTTTCTTTTCCCCTTCTGCAACTTCAAAGTATTCCCTCTTCTTGTGGCCGAGCATTCCGGCTAAAATTACATAAGGAAGCACTTCCTGCGTATTATTGTAATGATATACGGAATCGTTGTAGGCAGTTCTCACGTATGCAATCTTGTTTTCTATTCCGGAGAGCTCTTCCTGGAGCATCATGAAGTTCTGGCTGGCTTTTAGGTCGGGATAATTTTCAGAGACCGCAAAGAGGGACTTGAGTGCACCGCTTAGCATGTTGCTGGCTTTTGCCTTGTTTTCAACAGTTCCAGCGCTCATCATTGAAGCGCGTGCCTTGGTAACTTCTTCAAATACTCCTTTCTCGTGCTTTGCGTACCCTTTTACTGTTTCAAGCAGGTTGGGAATAAGGTCATTTCTTTTCTTGAGCTGAACATCTATCTGCGCCCAGGAATTGTCTGCACGATTCTTCAGGGTAACGAGGCGGTTATATATGAAAAAGAGGATGCCTGCCACCAATACAACTGCCCCCACAACGATTACGCCTATACAAAGGGCTCCACCAACTTCTAATGTCATGGCATGGAAATCTCAGTATGGGCTTTTAAGCCTTATCCTTTTCTTTGAGGGCACGGAGAGTGCCGCTGGTCCTTTTTGCAATTATGCGGGCGGGCTTCCCTTCCAGTTCGCTAATAAGGGCAAGCATGCCAAGGGCTTCATCTGCTGCATCACGGTTTACAAGCAGGATTCCCTTGCTTCCGCTGAATTCAATTAGCTTTATTGTTCTTGAGGAAAGACCGTATTCGCCAAAAAACTTTAATGAGCATTTATAGATTGCACGGGAGAGTTCTTCTTCGCTGAATTTCCCTTTAAATTGAAAACTGATGTATCTTTTTTTCAGCCTTTGGGTAGGTTTTAGCGACATAAAAGAATGGTTATTGAGAGGATTTAAAGAGGGGGTGTGTAACCATGGTTACATAAATGCTGGAAAATCACCTTTTAAGCTTTCGTGGTGCTTAGGGTAATATGGCAGAAAAAATCCTGGTTATATCCGGCAGCAGGAGCGATGAAAAAATTGTAAAAAAAATTACTGGTGTTCTTGATGAATTTGGCATTGAATACAAGTACGAAGTGGCTTCAGCCCACCGCAACCCGGAAAAGGTTGAAAAAATCACAAAAAGCACATTTGCTGAAGTGATTATTGCTGTTGCAGGGCTTTCTGCTGCCCTTCCGGGGGTAATCGCAGCCCATACGCTCATTCCGGTAATTGGAGTTCCTGTTTCCGCCAAATTGGATGGAATGGATGCACTGCTAAGCATTGTGCAGATGCCCCCTGGAATCCCGGTTGCTGCAGTTGGAATAGATAATGGAAAAAACGCAGGATTGCTCGCGCTGCAAATTTTAGCCCTTCAGGACAAAGAGTTAGAGAAGAAACTAGTTGATTATAGAGAAAAAATGAAAAAATGAAAAGAAAGGGCTTAGTTGCCCTGTCTATTAAGCTTCTACTGGGCGTCCGGGTTCACAAGCTGGACTGAGGTTATTCCTCCGTCCGTGGTTAGAGTTGAGTTGTACGTTACCTCTCCCACTGTAAAGCTCCCATTTTGGAGTGTTACGCGGTCTGCTTCTTTGTAGATAGTCGCTGTAACATTGTTCCCATCCGGGTTTTCGAACTTCACCCTGAATGTGCCTTCGCCTGTATTAATTCTCCTGATGTGGGTGTGCCCGCTGACAGGGTCCACTGAAACAGGCACGCCCCCATGGGCGGCATCAAAGTCAAGGACAGTGTCCACCATCTCGGTTATCAGAACCAGCTCAGTGCCATCAACCGCATGTGGAACGCCGTGGGTGAGCTTCACAGTCTCAATGGGCTCCACTGCCCTCATGGATGCGCCCTCCACGGATTCAATCATGAAAGTCCTCAGCCCCACCTGGTTCTCCACAACTTCCGCAAAGCTCAGGTTTGAGAGCACTTCTTCAGGAACGGATCCTGCGCCAAGCGCAGCATCAAAGTCTGCTGTCTGCTCCACAATCCGTGTCACAAGGCCAAGATCGTTGCAGACGTCCTCGTGCACAGAACCGGTTGGGCTGAACCCAAGGGTTGCTGTAGTCACTGCCAGGGCCTCTGTCACGTTCCCGTTGACAACCTCGCTATAAATTGGCGTTTCAGTAATGTTAATGTGCTCGCACTGGAGGAAACCGTCAACGTAGTCAGTTTCAAAGATTGCCTTGCCTTCTTCTATTCCGCAGAAGGTGATGGCCTGCATAACCATATTGCTCTCTTCGTCCGGGAAGCTTATGGTGAGCTGCCTGTTGTTTGCATCAAACACATATTCCACTGCGGAATTTGCAGGGTCCCCGTCGCTGTACACGTCCCCCTCAAGCTTGGTCTGGAATTTTACCGTTGCCTTGGGGTCAATTTCATGGTAATCAGTATCAACTCCAATCATCAGGTGCCCGCTCGGGCCAAGGACTGCTTTTTCATCCTTTCCCAGAAGGGCAAAATGAGTATTTGCCTCATCATAATCACAGCCAGGGAGGTAAACAGTTCCCCCGTCCGCGCCTGCATCGGATGAATTGCCTTTCTCGTCATCCTTGCATGCAGCAAAAAGGACCGGGGCCCCCACAACAACTGCCCCTGCTTTCAAAACAGTTGAGCAAAATTCCCTTCTTGAATGCGGGGCTCTGGCCGCCTGCCTGAATGCAGCCTGAGCCACGCGGGGCCGTGCTGCCTGCGCATCGCTGCGCTCTCCTCCCTTCTTAACATCAGTTGTTTTATGTCCACTCATCTTATCACCATTGTAAACCAAAAGTAGTAATATTATGAGTAGGGTAAAGCTTATAAAGAGGTGTTATTCTTGTAGGCATAAGATGGTCGCATATAAACCGCAAAAAACCCATCTTTATGCAAAATACTCTTAATTGTTCCCGCCGTAGGATAACCATGGCAAGGAAGAGGAAGCAGGCGCTGGACATAAGATTCCCCTCCCTCCTGAAGGGCATGAAGCGGGGGCCGGCAGTGATAATCCCCAAGGACATAGGCATGGTTATCTCATATACCGGAATCGGGAAAAAGAGCAAAATTGTCGAAGCTGGTGCAGGCTCAGGCTTTGCTACAATAATGCTTGGCAATATTGCAAAAAGCATCGTTTCCTATGAGCGCAAGAAAGAATTCGCAGAGCTTGCAAAAGAAAACGTGAAAAAAGCCGGGCTTAAAAACGTAAAGATAAAGGCTGCGGATATTCTTGAAGGAATTAAAGAAAAAGGCCTTGATCTGGTCCTCCTGGATATGCCTGAAGCTGAAAAAGGAGTAGGTTTGGCATATAATGCTCTGGCAAAAGGCGGATACCTGGTTGGGTTCCTTCCAAATTTAGAGCAGGCCAAAGACTTCTTCCTAAAAGCAGAAGAGGCAAACTTCTCTGAAGTGTTTATGCTTGAAAGCATTGTTCGGGAGTATGATGTGCGGATATATGGGGTGCGGCCAAAGCACATAGGGCTTACCCATACTGCCTATTTGGTTTTTGCGCAAAAATAATGGGCGGTAAGTATATAAGCGTACATGTACACAAATAATCACTATGAGTTCAAATTCAAGTGTCCCTCCTAGTGCAAAAACTAAAACTCAATTGCCCACCGCGCCCCAATCCCCCCCTACAAACATAATGGGCATTGGCAGAACAGGGGGGCATACTCAACCTGCGAATCCATTTCAGCGTGCCGCAAGCAGCATAACAAAAAGTGATGCAAAACATAAGGAATTGGCAGATGCATACCAAATCAGGTTTAAGGAGCTTGATTTCCTTCTTCTGCTTGTCACAAGAAATAAATCTATTGAGGTGACTCCGCCACGGACGGAAGATAGGGGCAACCTTGGGGGAGAAAACAGGCGTTCCCCACAACCGTTTTCCCATTTGCACATTATCAATGAGCATTATTGCCAAAGTGTGGTGGTGCCAAAAGAAGAAGTGCTATCAAAACTAAGGGGAATCAGGGACTGGTGCAGGGACTTTACCGAAAAACAAAAGATAACCAGCCTTATATCTACAATAGGAAAATTCTGCCCGGAAAAAATAGAAATTCAGGGCTTTGGCTCAGCAAGCCTCACGGAAATAAGTGGGTATATTGATGTGTTGGATACAAGCATGGAGACCGTGGCCAAACTCACAGTTAAATGGAACCTGGATGAAAGCATTGATGTTTATGAGGATTGTATTGGGATGATTTTAGGGAGAATGGAATTTCTGCGGGAGCTTGAGAGAATCATAACACAGATGGGAGGGGAAATGCCTAAGATAGATGTTGATGGGCGCCTAGTTAAGTGGGATGCTGTGTATCGGAATTTTAGGATAAATATGCTTGGGTCCATTACAGAAGGAATGGAGAATGGGGAAGAAATGTGGAACATTAATGTTGAATTTCCTGAGCCAGGCGTGGATGATAATGAGGTAAGGGCAGAGATAGGAAATGCCTTTGGAATGGCAAGAAAAACCCATACTCTCTTAAATCTGTGCTGGAGGGATGCATTAGAGGAACTTGGTTCCCTCCTGGATGGGGCCGTAATAGATGGGGCAAAGGAGGAGTAGAAACGCACCTTTTAAGGACTTTCGGCTTATTATTCTCAAACTTCAAAAGTATTATTTTGAAGCTTATACGTATTGAGGGCTTATAGCTCAGCAGTAGAGCGCTCGCCTTGCAATGGATGGCCAATCCTGCAACTTTGCTCCCTGCGCACCCCCCCGTGCGCTCCCTCCAGCAAAGTTGGATAAATGGTCCCCCACAAGAACGCGAGAGGCCGGGGGTGCGAATCCCCCTAAGTCCATGAAATTTTTTGCTGCCGTTTTACGCTGTGGTAAAAATTTCTGTAAAAACATAGCCCGTGTTACGCTACCTTTTTGTTTTA
>DAOUYQ010000123.1 GCA_030666035.1 Microcaldota archaeon | reverse complement strand
TATGGCAATAGAGTCCCATATACACGACAACACCGGCCCAGGAATTTTTATCTCCAACTATTCAGAGCGTTTGCAAATATACAACTCTTCAATTGCGGACAATGCAGGCCCTGGGCTGTTTGCACCTATTGGGGTTGACTGGGACATCTATAACCTTACAGTATCCGGAAACGCAGGCACCGGAATTGAAATCTCCAATGTTTCCGATGGGCTCCTGATAAATCAATCAGAGGTATTCGGTAATGCCGGTGATGGGATTTCACTCTCAACAGGCACCTACCCGGCCGCACCGCACGACGGGATTCACAACACATATTCTCACCATAATACCGGTTCGGGCCTCCGCTTTGGCGGCGTTGGGATGTTTTATGCATACAATGTGACCCTGGACTCCAATGCAATCGGCTTTGAATTAACTGACCCACATATGTCCGTGCCTGAAATCTGTGCAGTATGGGTCCCGTGCCCCCCGTACCCAACAGGCATGTTAACGCTCCTCAATTTCACATTTGATTCCAATACCCAGGATTTCGTGATAAACAAGCCAACCCCTGCAGACAACCCCCCATTCACGGAAATCCTCATGCTCTCCACTTTTGGAAACACATACCTTGCCATGCATGCATCATTCACCAATGACACTGCAGAAGACCTGTACCTGGATTCCAGGACAACCCTTCCTGCCTTCCAACCGGCCACTTATGACTCCCTTAACCTAATGTTTGATATGCACAGCAATACCGGCTTTAATGTAAACATGAGCGCGATAACATACACTGATGCAGATATTATTGGAAGAAACGAATCAAACCTCCAGGTTCTTGAGTATTCCGCAGGTGCATGGAGTGTTGTGCCAGACCAGGAGAACATTAGCGTTGTTGGCCCCATGGGCGCTTTCAAGGCAATTGCCTTCTACAACCAGAGCACTTTCAGCACATTCGCACTCTTTGAAAACAGCACAAATTATGTTCCTCCAGCCAAAAAGGATGGAGGGGGAAAGGATAAGCTGAAACTTGAAATTGAATCTTTGGGCTACACACTAGACGAGGTTAACTTCACTGTAACTGCTGATGGGAAGAAAGTAGCGGATGCAAAAGTTTATGTGAAGATGGATGGAAGCACAGTTGCAATCGCCCTCACAGATTCAAAAGGAGCCGCAAACTTTATCCCAATGGAAGCAGGCAGCTACACTGCCCAGGCAATCTCCGGCGATTACCTGAATTCGGTTACAGTGCCATTCACGGTTCTCTGGAGGCAGCTGGAAGTGAACATTCCTTCATATATAGAAGAGGGCGAGGAATTCAGCATAACTGTTTCTTATAAAGGGGAGCCTGTTGAAGGCGCACTCATTTCAATAGAAGATGAACTCCAAACAACCAATTCAGAAGGAAAAGCCAGCTTCTCCCTTGATGCAGGAACGTATGGCACAAGTGTATCCAGGGAAGGCTACGAGGAATGGGAAGGCCAAATCCGCGTTACTGAGCTTGGAGAGGTTCCAGAGCAGGAACCTGAAGAACCCATCACCCCGGTTGAGCCCGCAGAAGAGCCCACGCAGCCAACCGAGCCCGAAGTTCCGCTTTTCCCGGTAGTGCAAACTGAAGTGCCTTTAGTTGAAGAGCCGCTGCAGCCAGTAGGGGAAGAAGAGGTTAAAATAATGGAGTACTGCCTGCCCCTGATACTGCTCCTGCTGGTTCTGCTTGTCGCATACTGGTGGTTTGCAATGAGGAAAAAGAAGAAAAGGAAATAGCCCACCCACCGAACCGCGGAGGGGGACACCCCCTCCCCAGTTTGAGGGTCCTCCTGACCCTCCCCCAATTTAGAGATATCAATAGATGCAATGCTAATCCCTACATACAGCACATATTATATTTCCTTTCCCTTCATTTTCCTATAATGTTTGGCACTTCTGGAATTAGGGGATTGTATGGCAGTGAAATTACTCCTCTTCTTGCCCTCCGCATTGCAAATGCATTTTCTTATTCTAATGTAGTTATTGCAAAGGATACGCGCAGGAGCGGGCCCCTTCTGGAGAAAGCTGCCTTTGCAGGAATAACTGCTTCCGGGAAAGATGCAATTTCTGCTGGAATTGTGCCCACCCCAGTGCTAGCTTATGCAACCCTTAAACACAAAGCAAATGGAATAATGATTACTGCATCGCACAACCCGCCCGAATATAATGGGCTCAAATTAATTTCTGCAGGAAAAGAAATCACAAAGCCTGAAGAAGAAAAAGTGCTCTCCAATTATGAATCCGGAATAAAACTAACTTCCTGGGATTCCACCGGAGCAGTAATTCCTGATGCTGAACTTGTTGATAATTACCTGGAATTTATTTCTCCCCTAATTGATGCAGAGGCAATTGCCGCCGCTGCCCCAAAAGTAGTAGTAGACTGCAATGGCGCAGCCTATTCCATTACTCCTAAATTACTTCTGCAGCTTGGGTGCACACTAATTCCAATAAATACTCAGGAAGAAGGGTTTAAGCGCCCATCTGAGCCTGCTGAAAAAAACCTCTCTGAGCTGAAGGAAAAGGTAGTAGAAGTTGGGGCGGACCTTGGGCTTGCACATGACGGGGACGGGGACCGCATAGCACTAATTGATGAGAATGGGAATTTTGTGAATATGGATGTGCAGCTTTCTCTTATGATTTTGCATGAGCTTGAGAAGAAAAAGGGAAAAATCGTGAGCACTGTGGAATCCTCCTTGATAATTAAAGATGCAGTTGAGCAGGGAGGGGGAGAATTAATCATCACTCCTGTTGGAAGCACGTATGTAGGGGATGCACTGGAAAAGGAAAATGCAATTTTTGGAGGGGAGCCCGCAGGGGAATATGTTTATTCTGAAGGCGTGTATGTTCCTGATGGGGTTTTGGGAGCAGCCAAATTTGTTGAGATTTTTGCAAAGAAAGGAAAGATTTCTGAGCTTGCTGATAAGTTTAAGCCGTATCCGATGGTGCGTGAGAAGTATCCAACAAAAGACAGGAAGGCTGCGATGAATAAGATTCTGGATTCTATTGATATTCCTGGGGAAGTCAGCAACATTGACGGGATAAGAATAGATGCAGATGAGTACTGGCTTCTAATTCGCCCTTCCGGAACCGAGCCAATTATCCGCCTTACTCTGGAAGCAAAAACAAAAGAAAAGCTTGAAGAAATTCATACAAAGGCGAAAAAATTGATCGAAGCTTCAGTCTGAGCTTCTTCAGGTTTTTAAATTCAACTATTTATCTTATTTTCAGGTGTAATAATGAAACAATATGTATTTGCCACGCTCTTTGGGATGATGTTGCTGCTCTCAGGGTGCATCTCCATGCAGTATGAGCAGAAGGTCAACAAAGACGGAACGTCCATGCTAACCCAAAGCGTCGATATGTCTGGATTTATTTCTGCAATGGAAGACATGCAGGCGAGCATGAACGCGACTGCTTCATCGGAAGATGATGATTTTACAGAGCAAATGCAGGAAGCGTGTGCCAAATATAAAAATGACCCTGAAGTTACGTGCACGTTCTCGGCAGAAACCAATACTCTCTCAGTATCCACAATGGTTACTCCGGAAGAGGCAGGTT
>DAOUYQ010000166.1 GCA_030666035.1 Microcaldota archaeon | reverse complement strand
GATTTTACGGTTTCAATATGAATCATGTGCATATGCGTTCCGGGAAGCCGGGCAATCCATTCCTCTGGATTTTCAACCATCCAGTGGAAAGAATACCCAATTCCAAGCGGGAGGGGCTTGAGCTCTTCGGGGCCAATAGTTTTATTCGGGACAAATACATCATCCATGATGTCTATATGCACGCCTTTCACATGAGGCTTGGCAATCTCTATCTGTTCCAAAAACTGGTCCCTGCTTTTCACAAGGATTGCCGGGAGTATCTCCACTCCTTGAGCTTTACTGCTAAGCGACATTGTGCAAACCACACCCACCCAAAGGCATATACTATTAGTTATAAAGGGCAGGAATTTAAATGTTCCTTCTTTTCTTTGATCATCCAGCGGTTTTTTAAGAGCTACCAAACAAAAGGGTTTTTGGGAGGACTAATGCTTAATTACTCAAAACTCAGGGAAATGCAACGAGCCGAGATGAGCTCAAGCGAGCTCTGCTCTGTTGAAGAAGAATTTTATTCTGAGCTGAGGGGGTTTCTTGGGGAAAAGAAAGATGAGGCAATGGGCTCCCAGAACCTGCTCGTAATTAAAGAATACGAAAACCTGAGGAAGATTGCAAGGGCAATTGTGAACAAAAGGAACGAGAAGCTGGTTTTGCTTGCGCTGAGGGGGAAAAAGGAAACTGCCGGGATGACCAGGGAAGAGGGCAATTTCCTCACGCATCTTTCCCGCGCGATTGATGAAAACGAATCGGAATTGGCCTTTATTTTCGAAGAATCGAACGGGGGCGGCAGAAAGGATAATATTAAAAGGGTTAGGCTACTCAAAAACATAAGCCCGTATAAAGGCCTTGATGAAAAAGTCTATGGCCCTTTCAAAACGGGAGATGAAGTGGATTTGCCCCCTGATGAAGCAAAATGGCTTCTTAAAGAGAAAATGGCAGAACTGCTTGCTTAAACCAGGAAGGTGTTCTATAAATGAAATTTCCAAAGGAGATTAACGCATATTGCCCGCACTGCCGGAAGCATGTAAAAATGAAGGTCAAGGTTGCCAGCAAGGGAAGGGCCCGGACTGATGCAATCGGGAACAGGAAGCACGAACGCTCACTCCTTGGGCATGGAGGAAAAAGAGCAGGTGAGAAAACTGTGAAGAAGCAGGGGAAAAGGCAGAAATTGATGCTTACTTGCCCAGAGTGCAGCAAGAAGACTCCGCGGGTGCTTAGGGGAAGGACCCGGAAGAAAGTAGAAATTCAGAGGTAGTTATTATGGCAAGCAAATTCATTATAGTGAAATGCGAATGCGGAAACGAGCAGAATATCTTTAGCAATGCTTCCAGCCCGGTAGACTGCAAAGTCTGCGGGAAGCGGCTGGCATCTCCTTCCGGGGGAAAGGCCATCATCACAAATGGAACTATTGTTAAGGAGCTGGAGTAATGGCGGCTAATTTTCCCCCCAAAGATGCGCTCGTTATTGCAACGGTCACAAAGATTATGCCTTATGGGGCATTTCTCAGCCTCAAAGAATATGAGGGAATTGAGGCATTCATGCATATTTCTGAAGTTGCGCCCCGCTGGATAAAGAACATTCACGAATTTATTTCAGTTAACCAGACCCTGGTTGTGCGTGTGCACAGAATTGATGAAGAGAAAATGCAGGTGGATGTTTCCAAAAAGAGGGTGAATGAGGAAGAGCGGAAACGGAAGCTTGAGGAAGTGAGGAGGGCTACCCGTGCACACAAGCTCTTGGAAGTTGCAATCAAGAACTCCAAATCCAAGAAAAACCTGGAAAAACTAAAAGAAGAAATCCTTGAGCAATATGAAACGCTTTATGATTTTCTGGAAGACATCCGCGATTCGGGAGAGAGTGCATTTGAAGATATTGATGTGAAAGGTGCACTGCGTGAGGAAATCCTCTCTATTGTAAAGAAATACGTAAAGAAGCCGGTTATGGAAGTAAGCAAAGTGCTTAGTGTAAAATGCTATGAGCCGGATGGCGTAGGGGTAATCCGCTCCGCACTTGGGAAGATAGATGCACATTATCTTGGCCCGGGAAAATATGGGATAAAGGTAATTGCAGATGATTACAAGATCGCGAACAAGAAGATGGATAAGCTATTGAATTCTGTTGAAAAGGGCCTCAGTGGAAAGGACTGTGAATTTTCCGCAGAGGATGAGAAAAAATGAAAAGGATTAGGAAGTGTGCTTCCTGCGGAGACTACACTCTGCTTCCGGAGCACTGTGAAGAGAAAAGCGTTTCTGTGCACCCGCCCAAATATAATCCTAACGATCGATACGCAAAGTACCGCAGGGACGAAATGGGAATTTCGTCCGGGACAACTTTATAAAGAGTTGTCCGCTTTAAACTTCGAGGGAAGTTTAATTAACTTTGGAGAGGAACTCTCCAATCAAGAAAGAGAAGGGGATATAGAATGGACAAAACAATCATCAAGGAAAGGAAAAAAGTGAAACTGAATAATCTTTCATAAATTAATTATTATTTTCACTTCTTTCCATGATATCAATTCAAATTTTACCAAATATAATATTTTACAAAATTATAAATAAAAATATATAGTAAAAAAATTAATAATATCTT
>DAOUYQ010000013.1 GCA_030666035.1 Microcaldota archaeon | reverse complement strand
ATATTGCACCTGTTTTCTCATCAGGAGAGCATTTTTCCCCCTTAGTGCTCCCCACACCAATAGCTCCAGGGGTCAGGGTAGGCTTATCAGAAGTCCTCTCTCCAGAATCCTGCTGCTGCATCCTTTTTCCGACTCTCAGGCTGGCTTTTTCTGCTGCAGCTATCACTTCTTCATCTGTTTCCTGCCCAATAATCTGTTCCAGGGGCACCAGAACATCCTTTCCATGCTCGCCCATCCAGTTTATCAGTTCGATTCTCACCCTGGGCTTCTCATTCATATTGAGCGCCCCCCTGGCAATAACCTGCTCCACTTTATTTCCAGAACCCTCCATATCCAGATACTCAAGCCCCTCGATAACCAGGTATGCTTCAAGCCTGACCCCAACCCTCTCATCTCCCACTGCTTTTTTTAGCTGCTCCAGGGCTTCATGCCCTCCAATAAACAGAAATTGCCGGATTACTTCGCATTTCCCACCAACACTAAGCGCTTTATTATCAAGCAGTGAACCTAGCACTTCAACTGCTGCATTATTTTCCCTCATCTCCCCCAGCCCGGGAAGGATAAAAATCACAGCGTCTTCCTCCTTTATTCTAACCAGCTTGTTAATGATGCCTTTGACCGCAGTAACAATTTCTTCACGCTCTCCCCTTTTCCCCAGCAGCTCCAGCATCGCTTTGGCTGCCACCATGCGCTCAACATACTCCAGGTTGTCCTCCAGTCCCTTTGCAGCAAGCAGCAATGCCTTTTTCCTCTCTTCTGCTTTGAGCAGATTCACAAAGAGGGTTCCCTTTTCCCTCCCATAGCTTAAAGGTTCAATTATCTTTTCCCGCCTGGGCATCCAGGAGTTTATCTCCGACACCCGGTCATCAGCATGAAAATAACGCGCGCCCTCAATTGTCTTCATTACAGCTTTGCGTGCAGCATCCTTCACAATATGCTCATCCCTTTCCATAAGCGCATCCAACAGAAGCAGAAATGCTTTAGGGGAAGTCTTGCTCTGCTCCATCACCCATCCTACCCTGGCTATGGCCATCTCAGGAGCTCCACTGAGAAGTGAATCTACTATACTTTGAGGCACTCCAGGATATCGGTTTGGTGTTTCCCCCGCCCTATAATTCATATTGTATAATAGTGCCCAATCCTCTATTTAAATGTTCTTATAAGTATAATTTTGTGTAATAAATTGCTTCTTCCCAAACTAACTTCCAGCTACTCATTCTCACGTATCCAGAAGCTCACTTTCGGGTTAGGGTGCTTTGCATTTTTCCCTTAGCGCCGCAGGTTCTTCTCCACTACGCCCACCATAGTTTCAAACATTGGATTAGTCTTATCCCCCCTTCTCCCTGGCGCCCCACTTCCCCCACCTATCCTCAATTTAGCAGGAATGCCTTTCCTATCATTTGCCCCACTTAACTCCTGAAGCCTCTGGCGCACCAGTATCAAACCGCCAGAAATGCCCGCCTTATCCTCACGGGCTGCAAGAACACCCTCCATCTCGCGAAGGACTTTTTCATCCTTAATATTCCTGCTCATTCTTCCAAGCGCACAGGCATACCCATACCTTAGCGCGTACTTCTCCTCATCCAAGCCAGAATACATTTTAGGAGGCACCTTTTCATTCCCCCTCTCCCCAAGCATCTTCACAATTTTCATCCGCACCTTTTCATTTTTCTCCCCAAGCAGCTCAAGAAGGGGAAGCCCAATATCCCTCTTGTCTTCGAGTATCTCATTAAATTCCATGGGCCCAAGCATAAATTTAGCAAGAAGTTCATTTTTTATTCCATATTCGCCCCTAAGCACCCCCTTGGCAATCTTTCGTTTTTCAATAAAATTTTTAGTGCTCCTCAATTCTCTAAAAATCCTCTTGAGCTTTGCTTCCCCCTCATCCTGGGGAGGCTTTGATTTCCCTTCGATATCCCTAACAGCTGCCAGTATTGTCTGATCAATACTCGCATTATGCCCCTCATCTGTTTTCCACACACAGGCCACCAGATTTACTCTATGTGGATAAATGTTTATAAATGTGCATTCTAGAGAAGTTTTAGCTCCCCAAGAATTTTGTCTATTTCCATTTCTTCCGCAGGCCCAACCCCAAAGCCAGTAATCGTCCCCGCAGGAATTTGCGTATGCCCCGCATCCCGAATCAGTGCAGGCTTCATTCCCGCATCCTTGCACTGCATAAAATACTCAAGCAGGTCTTTCTCAGAATTAACCTTCAGCACAATCTTCTTCATCCCGCTCATTTCCCAGGCTTTCTTCACCTCGGGCGATGCCTTCTTGTAGGCCTCCAGCGAAGCATGACTAACCTGCGCGCTTATTTTCCCTACGGACATGTTCAGATCTTTTCTTACAACCATCGCCTGTTTATACACATTCTCCCCTCTTTTTTAGGTGGTTATCAAACCGAATTCTTTTTCTTTCTAGGCATAGACTGCCACAATCAAGGTACATCCAGTTACATATCTTACGTGCATTATCACCGTAATAGTCACATCTCCAAATCAGTGCGAAGAATAATTGCCTGCTTATGCCCAAACAGGTCTAATATAGAGAAAACAAAAAGAAGAAAAAGGGAATGGATTAGATTCCCAGGTTGCCAAGGCCTCCAGTTGCTGCTACGCCTCCAAGGGCACCCGCTCCAACTACACCCACCAATACTGCCGCAAGCGCGATCCCAACAATGAGGGTAAGCACGACTCCGACAATGAGCACTACAAAGGTGGAAATTACTGAACCCCCAAGCTCAAGGCCATGCACGTTCTTAATCGTGAGGTATAGCAGGTACAGGCTCCATAGCCAAAGCACGAGAGAAATAATTGAAGTAACTATCACAATGGCTGGAACAATCGCATCCAGAAGCCCAAACACCGATGAGATAATCATTATCGCACCAGTGAATAACATCACTACGTAGAATTGGTGTGCAAACTTTCCCTTTCCATTGAAAAAGCTAATTGCGCACCAAGCTCCCACATACTGCATGATGTACTGGCCAACAACTCCCCAGATAAGCGCGATTACCGAACCAATAATCAGAACCACGACTCCGAGGAATCCAACGAGCTCCAGCCCAATCATGCTGCTGAGCGCCTGCATCTCTGCTCCCGCAGTGCCTACTGCAACAAAGAATCCTATAATGCCAAGAACAAGGGTAATAATCCAAGCCAGCACAAAGACTTTAATTCCGTCCTGCACCGTGCCCCCGCCTTTCTTGGCAAAGTCTTTAATGTTCTTTGGCAATAATGCCTGGAACATTTTTGTATACGTGTCGGTCACCATAGTAACACGTCTGCCCTATCGTAGAAGGGTTTATTAATGCTTCTTAGAGTTGTGTGAGTTTTTGTGTTTTTCACTTCTTTACAACTATATAGACATCTTTTGCATTTTTAGTGGAAACCCGTTTATCATCCCGGTGCCCTTGTGACATTTTGGAACCGATTCTTATGCCGATTCCAAATCGCCATTGCCGCGCTCGCGTGGACACCGGAAACCCACCCCCCATTCATTTATTAAGCATCCAAGCAAAATTAGAATATGCTTGAGCAGTTGAAAAAAGCAGCAGCGCACATCCAGGAGATAGAACGCTCCAGGGCAAATGCCGCACAAAGAGTTCGCTCAGAAGCCCGGATTCCAAAGGACTCACTGGAGCCTGAATTCATTCTTCCTTTAAATAAAACAAAAATTGAAGGAAAAATTTCAGCAGTAGATGGGGGAATCCTTGCCTACGAAATGCATGGAGCCGACCTCCTAATTGCAAAGGCAGTTTCCTCCACGTTCAATTATTCAGATGGGGCAATAAGCACCCACACATACTTCCCAAGGACATTTTCCCACCCTTCTTATGAAGTGGAAACAGGCCTGGATGAGCGGGAAGTGCTCTGGCACAGTTCCCTCTTCCGCCTGCAATTGGAAATCCAGAATGCACTGGAAACCGCAAAAAAAGAAACTCCAGATTATCTTCTTTTGGACGGCTCAATCTGCCCATTAAGCTCTGATCGGCCCGCAGAAGAATCCTGCATATTCCCAAAGTACCTGACCCTGCTCAACACTTACAAGGAGCTCTATTCTTTTTGCACTGAAAATTCAATTGTGCTTGTAGGGGCAATAAAGGATTCCCGCTCAAGAAGGTTAATGGAGATGCTTCGGTCCCAGGTAACTCTCAGGGCATCGGATACAGTATTTCTCCACCATCTCCTGAAAGAGGGGGAAAGAACCTTTGCATTCAGATATTCCGAATCCCCCCAAAAACACCATGTGCTAAGGGAACTTGGGAAGTGGGGAGAAAAAATATGCGCAATGTACATAAAACCAGTGATGGCTGACCGCCCCATGCGAATTGAATTCCTAAACGGCCAAAAGTCTTTTTCCGAAACCGCAGATTTCATCTCCACAATTTCAAGCATTAACCGCTCTTATGCCTATCCTGCAATCCTAATTGATGCGGATTTAAGGGCAATGATGAACCCGCAGGAACTGGAGCGGGCAAAGAAATCCCTAAGCCTTTTTGCAGGCCCAAGCCTGTTGGATTTAAGAAGAAATTCAAGGCCATTCAGGTAAGCTCATTTCCTTTTCATAGTGCTTGGAGCAAGCCCCTTTGGCACTATGCTCGTCTTATCGCTTGCAGGAGCAGGAATTGAAGAGAACCGCTTTCCCCTCATGCAACTGTCCCTTACCATCCATGCAAGGTTCCGCAGGCTCTTTGGTTTTTCGAGAATAAGATACTCATTATTAATCCAGGAAGAGATTTTCGCCCGGTGCTTCCTGTTGTTGCTCAGCCGCCCGAGGGTGCTGAGCGCAGATTTCTCAGTCCCCTCTTCAATTCCCCCATGCAAAAGCATCTTGAAGAGCAGCGGCCGCACAGATGGCCCAATCTCCTCATGCAGATGCTCCTCCAGGCTGTAGTATATCCTCTTTTCCACTTCCTCCCCCTTTGCTATTTTCCACTCCGTGGAATCCAGAATCGCATTATAACTTAATGCAATGAGCAGGATAATCCTCTTTTTTAGGTGTCCTCCCCCCCTTTCCTGAAGCTGCCTGTATGTGCCCTCAAGGCGATTAAGGGCATTCCTGAGAAAATCTTCTGAAGCAGGTTCAATTGCATAAGTGCCCTCCCGCTTTCTGAATGCAGCATTTTGCGTGCATTCTTCTGCATATTCTACTGCAAGAAGGCTGGTTTTGAAATCCTGATTTAGCATCAGCCCGCATATTTTTCCGAATCTTTCCATATCGGAGCTGTACCCCAGGCTCTCCACAACCGCACCAACAACTGCGGGATTCTCGTGCTCCAGAAGCCCATATAGCTTCTCCTTCGCCAGCGTGTTGCTTGTGGAAAGAGCAGCTATCACCTCAACTGCTGCTTTCATAAGTTCCTCCTTCCCAGCCCCACCAATTGCGTATGCAATTGCTTCATCCACCATCATAATTCCCAGGTTCTCTTTTTGGCAGTTGAAACAGGTGATGATGAACCTCCGCAGCTCAGAAGGAGAAAGTTCATGCAGCGCGCTGCCCGCAATAGCCTGCAAATCCTTTGGCCCAATGCAATTGAGTACACTAAAATCAGTTGTAGCAAGCCGGATGACTTCCGCCATCCTGGCTCCACTTAAACCTTTGGACCCGCCCATACAATTAATATATTCTTCCTCTAAATGTTTAAAAATGAGGGCAATTTTGCTGATATTTGCACTTTTTTCCTTTTTCGACATTTTTGGGCACGCTTCCCTCTTTGTGCGGCTATTTTGCGTTTCCGCACTATTTAAAAACGTTATGTAACACTAACTATAACACCAAAAGTGATATTTATGGCAGAAACCAGAGAAATCCAGAAAAAATCTCGTGCACAGAAAGAGGGAGGCCCAAATCCGCGTGTGAAGCGCAGGTCCCCCAAAGCAGATACAGAATGCAAGCTTCGCCCTTCAGCAATTGAGCTTAAGCATGATGCAAAGCAGAGGCTCCCGGAATACTGCAGGCTGAATGCACTTTTCCACGACCAGGAAAAAATGGATGCAACGCTAAATGAGCTTCTTACGCTCTGCCCGGACTCCCAAAAAGACCTTTTATTCGAATGGCTGGCACAAAGCCCGCTTGAGTTAAACCCTCAAAGCTGGGACCCGGGCAGAGTGCCCAGTTTCCTTAAATATTAATAGCCCGCTTGATGATTTCACATTCAGAATCAACATGATTTTGGATACAAGTGTTGATGATTACAGCAGGACGGTTGTTGAGCATAGCGGACTTCCCTATGCCCAGCATGATTTCAAGGGATGCGCGCTCATGACCGACCAGGCAGAATCCACCAGGGATGCAAAAAACCGTTCCCAGCAGGAAGTGGATGCAACAGTTGGAAGGATGCACAAATACCTGATTTGCTCAGCAAAGCCGTTTAGGGCAATGATGGATACACTCATTGGGGATGCACTTTCCCAGGTGGTTATGGCAACCGGGGACAATATGGGGCTTTGCAACACGGAAGCTGCCCGGGTTCTCCTTACCGTAAGGTCACTTTTTTCAAAGCACAATGAGCTTGTTGACTATGAGATGGAAACAAAAGGAGAATCTGAATCCCTTAGAATCCATATTCGGGCTTCACTGGCAATGGGATACATTTTCATAAACAAGAATAAAATACGCCCCACAGTAATCTGTGATACGATGAACCGTGCAGCAAGGTATAATGGCCTTGCACAGCGTGATGGAATTGTAGTGGACGGGAACGCATATACTTCCCTGGACCCGTACTTCCGCTTGGTCCCGGCACAGCCTGCAGAAGAGATCCAGAAAACACTTGATGCCATTGATAAAAAGCTCAGGAGATTGAGCAAGGACCTCCAAACCATTCCGAAAAGCAAGGAACTGGTTATTGAAGAATTTGAACTGCGCGCACGCGCATCCAAGCTTTGCGGAATCCTGTTCCACGTTTTTGAGAGAAGAAACCTCCAGGACGAGCAGCTTGCTGATGCAAAGACAGAGTATCTTCTCAAGAGGGAAGAGCATGAAAAGCGTATGCGTTTCCTGCTTGTAACTGGTGTTGGAAAAAAGCTTTGTACTGTTGAAGAACTCTCGGAAATTGAGAATAAAGTCGGCCGTGAATATTACCAGGAGAAATTTGCAAAGGCCACAGGCCTCAAGCTCAAAGGCCTAAGCAAGCATGAAATTTCCATCTGGGAGCTTAAGGATTACCTTACTTTCAAGGAAGACAGCGGCTCTATTCCGGAGCAGTGCCTCTTTAGGGACATGTTCCTCGGGGGAAAATACAAAGGCGAAAATGGAGAGAAATCCGAATTGGAGCAGTTTGTGGAGGATATTTCAACCCATTATAGCTGCCCAACAAAGACTAATTTCAACCCGCTTGCAGAGTTTTACATCATGTACCTGATGCAGCACACAGGCTCACCCTCCTTTGCATTCAGCACAGCCTGCAGGTCTGCAGGAGTTGCACTCTACATCATGGACGGAATCCAGAAGAACTGGGGAGCGCAGCAGGATAAGTATCTCCAGGCGCTTGAAGGCAAATTGGTGCAGCAGGAAATTTTTGATAAAAAGGGAAACATAAACGAAGAAAAGATGAAAGAATATGTTGCAAAATGCATCGTGCTCCCTTCGCTTCTTGCGGAAGTCGGGCTCCTGAAGCTTGCAGAGCCTCCTGAAACAGACCAGGGAGTTTCAACTGCTTTTTCAAAAGCACAGAGAA
Source organism: Microcaldota archaeon (assembly GCA_030666035.1). Taxonomy (GTDB): domain Archaea; phylum Micrarchaeota; class Micrarchaeia; order Anstonellales; family Bilamarchaeaceae; genus CAIKOA01. The sequence goes on along the minus strand of DAOUYQ010000013.1, from coordinate 2,975 downwards.
TTGGGGGCCTCTTTGGAAAATCCCTCGCAACTGTGCAGGATGACCATGGACCTGAAGTAGTTGAAATGATAAGGAATCTCCAGGGTGTTTCCAGAGAATTGCTCCAGGAGAGGAATGCAGCAGCGCGCAAAAGAGGAGCCCAGGAAGACATCTTCCCTGCTGAAACTCTTGAAGTGCTGGATAATCTTTCATTCAGCGGAAGGAACAAGGCAATTTCATCAGCAACAGGGGACGAAGTTGATCTCGCAGCAGAAATCATCCGCTTAAGCAGAACAATCCAGTCTATGCGCACAAGGAAGGCGCACCAGGGTGAAAAAGAACCTGTAGATTGGGTAACAATCGCAAGTGAACTATCCCAAACCAGCATGTACCCATATATGAGGCGTGTTTACAAGGAACTCTTCCTTGCTGGATAAATAAACCAATTTAAATCCTTTCTTTTCTTTTATTCCCCATGCGTTTTCTTGCATTGCTGTCTTTTCTATTATTACTCGTTCCAATATGCACAGCAGCGCCCGCGCTCCACACAGAGCCAAGAGAGCCTGCACCCCAAATTCAGAATTCCAATGAAATCCAGCTGCCCCAGTTCCTTGTCCAGGATGAGCGCACAAGAGCGGAATTAAGGGAAATGACTTCGGAAATTTCCGCTTCTTATGGGGGAAGGCCCCTCAGGGAAATAATCTCGGAGAGAGGCTACCTGGTAATAGGGACAGACCTCTCCATTGCAGAGAAGGAAGTGCTCCTTGCATTTGCAAATGAACACCCGGTATTCTTTAAATTCAAGAGAACAAGTGATGAGGAGGCGCGCCCACTCATCCGCTCAGACGATTTTCTTGTAATCCTCGGAGGCCCCAGCCAGAACGACCTTGCATTTTATCTGGAAAAAGAAGGCCTTGTGCAAAGGACCTGGAACCTTTCTGATAAAATGATGGTGCGCTCCGGAACCACTCCGGGGGGAGGAAAATTCTTCATTCTCTCAGACCTTCGCGGTTACCACAACTTAAGGAAAGAGGGAATAGAAACCTCCCCGCTCAGGGCACTGATTCCTAAGGGGGCAATTCCTATAATATCCTTTCTTCTCTCAACTTTAGCCTTGGCTGCAATCCCGGTAATCCGCATCTATTTAGCAGGAATCTTCAAAACAAAGGAGAGGGATACCGGAAGGAAAAATGTCAAGGAAGTATTCACAGGAATCCACCTCTTTGGGGTTCCAGTCCGTTTCCGTGAGCTGCTTGCAATATTCGCAGGTGCATTCTTCTATGGAATGGGCGTTGCATACCTCTATACAGGATTTAGCTGGGAACTTATTCCCATGGGTGCAGCAGCAGTAATTTTTGTTGCAATACTCTATTATATACGCTCCCTTACCCGCTGGCTCTTTGATGGAAAATACAAAACGCACACAGAATATGTATTCTGGGGGTCCGGAGGGGCACTCTGCTGGGTTTCCTCAATTTTTGGTTTTACCCTGCAGACTCCGGGCTTTGAAGTAGAGCATATCTCCAGGGAGATGGAGAGAAAAGCAGCACTCATGAAATGGGCGGTTCTTTCGGTTGCAATGCTCGTGGCAATTGCAATCTTTATTCTCAACTTCATTGCCCCGCATGAATATCTGCCTGTTTTCCAGACCGTTGCATCCGCAATTGCAGTAACTGAAATCCTTCCATTTAAGCCAATGCCAGGCCTGCTAATTAAGAAATGGAACTTTTGGCTGTGGGCAATAACCTTCTGCACATTCATCCCATTGTACTTCCTAATCAACTTTTACGCCTGAAGCTCCCAAAGGGAGGGTGCAATAATCTTTTGTCCCAAAATGTGGATTTAAAAGACTTTCTATGGGTATATATCAGTATGGGAGAACAGGCAATTTCATTGGGCCCAGAGTTGCGCATACGCAAGACCCCAGTTGCACTCATAGAACTCATTGAAAAGGGAACCCCTGAAAAAAGAAAAGAAGCAGTGAAGCAATTTATGGACGTTCTCCTCGGCGATTCAGCCACAATTACAGAGCAGAACCTTACTACGCTAGTGAAGGCAATGAAGGACCCTGAAGAATCCGTGGTAATAGTGGCAGATGCAGCAGTTTTCCTTATTTCAATGGACTATCCGGCGAAGATATTCCCCATCCTTCTCAGGGAAGAGAAAGATAGAACTGGAAAACCGGCAGAGAGAATAAGCGATACAATAGACCTTGTTTACAGTTCTTCAAAGGGATTCCTGAAAAAGAACCTCAGAACAACTGCAAAAAAGCATGGAAGAACCCTTAGGGAAATGGCAGATATCCGGGAGATTGTCAATTCCAGCACCAAAGTGTCCAGGCTTCCAGCAAGAAGGGGAAGGGAACCCCAAAAAATGCGCAAGGCAGCATAAACTAGTTCTAAAATAAAAAAGTAAAAAAAGAGTTACGCCGTAGCGTACTCATTGATTCCTTTTTGGGTTAGGTACTGTGCAATCGGGAAGAATACAATCCATGCAAGGAAGAGGATCAGCTGGCTGTACTTGTTCTTCAAAGCCTTTTCCGTTTCCCCGGAGTATTTCCAGAACACCCAAAGGTTCACAAGCGGGATAAACAGCCCAATTGTCCACAGGAGCGGGTTAGTCTCGCTCTTGTTGATTTCTCCTAGTTCCCTAGTCGTATTATAGAACCAATAAATCGCATAAATCCCAAGCGTAATGACGCTTGCAATAATTACGAATATTGGCCCTCTTTTCTTTACTCCTATATGATCACCAAACCTGCTTCGGAAAAAAGTAATTAAAACCTTCTGGCGTTTTTTCTATCCCTCCAACCAGGGATGAGAAACTGGAGCTCTGAATACCGTTTTTGTTCTGCCGTTTTGCTCCGTTGCCAAAAACAGTAGCCAAAAAGCCCTCGTTTTACGCTACCGACGTAATATGTAACCATGGTTACATAATGTCTGCTTAGCACTAATCACCAAAGTAATCAGAAACTGGAGCTCTGATTCATCCTTGTT
>DAOUYQ010000160.1 GCA_030666035.1 Microcaldota archaeon | reverse complement strand
TCTCTTGCAGATTTTTCAAGAGGACATCCGCAATTATGTGTGCTCTCTCCTCTCTTTTCCCAAACATGAAGGCCGGGTGTTGACGCATTGCTTCCAAAGCTACTTTATCATCAGCAAATGTTATGTTTAATCCTGCCTGATCAAGTCTCTTGGCTAAAAATGCCAATCCTTCTATTCCATTTTCCATCCCCAGCAGACAGCCAAATGTCCCAGCTCCAAGTTCTCCATCCACCACTATACTAACTACAGTAAAATCACCAGAAAAATATGATTTCCTTAACAGCTTCTTACCAGCATCTCCATATTTTTTGACCATTAGCTGTTGTAGAATTGACGAAACAACAACCTCCGGACCGTATGAAACACGATTGGGTTCGTAGCCCTGCTCTAGGGTAAGTTGCTGTGCATTGAATTCAGTAAGGCCCTCATGAAACCACATGAGTTCTCCCACAACAATGGGTTTTCCCCCCGCACTTCTCCAACGGATGCTGTCTAAACCCCCTCCGAGCCACGCAGCATAATGGTGCAATTCATGAACAATAACTTTTACTCTCTCCCCCCTTGCTTCGTTTTCCTTATGTTGAATATATATCAGGTTAGTATCCGATACGTAAAAACCATCTGCTGCCCAGCCCCTTACCCTTCCAAGTATTTTGAAAAAGTCATTAAGTTCCGACCTCACTATTGGTAAAACTTGGCCTAGCCGTTCTTTTATTTTCCCCCCAACATAATCTGTGCTAAACCATTTACCTACCACCATTTCAACAGCTCGTGCGTTGAAGTGCTTGGTTTCTCTACGCAACGAGGGGGGCATATCAGGGTAAGTTGGGCTTACCTGTTTGCCTTCACTGAACATATTGAAAACAGTTGCAGATTCAATGTAGAATCCCTTTGAACTAGTTATCACACTTTTGGGAGTATAAATCGAATTTGGTTTCTCATGTCCCCTTGCGGCTTCTTCATACTGCTCTTCTGCTTTGCGTCTTTCTGTTTGTTCATAAACATGGGCCCGGAAGCCTTTGCGGTAAATCGATTTACCTAAAGCTTCTCCCTCACGCCCTAATTGAGGACGTTGGAACTCTGGTTCTTCATCGGTGCTTCTCGGTGGGGAAATATTAGTACGTTCGCTTCCCTTCCTTTTCCGTCCTTTTTTACTTGCCACAGCTCCGCACCCCATCAATCAATTACTATGCTCTTTCCTGTTAATTTTCTCAATACCCTCTCGCTGAGTTCCTTTTCATCTATTTGAAAAACAGAATACATTGTTGGACTTTTCTTCTTCAATTTAGTGAAGAATTTGATTTTTTCCTTTTGTATACTAATTGTTTCCTTTTTATCGGCCTTTTCTAGCCTTTCTCTCCATCCCTTTATCTTCTTCTTTGTGTCACGGTATTCTGGAGACTTGATCAGTTTGTTTAAATTCGCAGCCCAATTAGCTTTTTTTGCCATTATATCCTTTCTCGTTAAGGATTTTTAGTCCTTTTGGCGTATTATCTCGGAGCACTCATCATCCCAGGGCTGAGCTCTACGAATAGAACTTTAGTAGATGCCAACATTCTTGGCTATGCAAGGCTACAAGAGCAAGGAGAAAAGCACAAGAACCTCATTCTCACTAAATTTGAAGAAGCAATCAATAGGAAAATAAATCTCCTTTTTGAGCCTAAAATAAGCAATCTTTCTAAAGAATTGAAGAATAACCTGGCCAACGGCATTGTTTTATCTGGTTATTTGGTTTTGGAGTAGGAAAAAACCAATAAAGCCGGGAAAGAAACTAATAATATACCGTTTCAACCTTTTCTATTTCCCCATTCTTTGCAATCTCCACCGAATACCCGAATTTTGCAGAATCCGAATCCCAGGCAACCCTCCAGCCCGCATCTGTTTTATACACGGTTGGAACTGCATCCGCATATCCGGTTGCATATTTATGCACATTTTCTCCGCCGGAATTAGTGTGCGATGCGATTATTGCTTCTTCAGGGAATGCAATTACACAGCCCTTCCCTTCACAAACTTCGCATCCGGATGTGGTGATATACTCAGGGGGGTCAGTCACGAAATTTTGCACAGGGTAATAATAAAAGTAATGGATGCGCACCGGGCACGGAGTGTATAACCCTTCAGTAACTGCTGCGCGTATTTTCAGGTACTCTTCCCCCTGCGGATTGGCAAGCGTTTCCCAGTCAATTATTTCCACTGAATCCGCAGCAGGGTGCTTTCCAACCAAATCCTCAAGCACATAATCGCTGGCATCGTCTATCTGAACACTTTCTTCATAGAATTTCATCCCTGCAATTATTACCAGGGATACTACAAGAAGAACAATAATTGTTGTTGCGAGCTTATCCTGCATAACCCACTATACGTAGAAAAACTTAAATAAGTCTTCTGAACAAATATTTGGCTGTGGACCCCCAGAATTTTCCCCATTGGCGCAGCTTTATTCTGAAAATAATGCCTAGCAAGAAAGCAACGGCATTTATGCCATGGATGAATTGCTTAGACCCCCACATAATTATTCCACTCACAGACCCAGTGGAAACACTGGAAACCTACTCCTTCCTTTTCTTTATAAACAATCAATTTCCAATATAAAACAATGAAGCAAATAAGAAATTGGAAATTCCGAATTTACCCTTCCAAAGACCAGGAAAAAGAACTGCAAAACTACCTATACGAATGCAAAAACATCTGGAACAACCT
>DAOUYQ010000081.1 GCA_030666035.1 Microcaldota archaeon | reverse complement strand
AGGCGCGCTCTCCACCGGAGGCAACCTTTTCCAGCCTTCTCCATTCTCCATCATATACTTCGAAAAAGTAATCTTTCTCAGTGGCAGTAATGCGAATTTGCCTGTAATCTGCATAAGGATAAAGAACTGGCCAGATTTCGTTCATTGCTGAGCTGATTGCAGAAGTCATCTCAGAACGCAGTTCGCTCTGCAGTTCCAGCAGGGAGTTTTTGTAGAGTGTAAGCTCTCCCTTGAGCTTGAGGAGGTATTCTGCTTCGGTTTTTGCTTTTTCCATCTGGGAAATTCTTTTTTCGAGCATGGAGAGCAATTCAGCAAGGGAAGAATGCTCTTTTTTGAGCATCTCAAGCTTGGAGCGGGTGCGCTCCTGCTTAAGGCGTGCATTTTCCAGTGCTTTTCTGGATTCAATAAGTTTAAGCTCATCAAATTCTATTGATTCTAAAGTAGATTTGGCTTTTGCGTGCTCCTTTTCTATAGAGATTAGGGATTCAGCTTTCCTGAGCAATGCCTCTTCCTCCTTGTATGCAAAAAGGGTTTCGGAATATGCAGGCTCGAGTTTTTCCCGCCTGGAGCGCAACTCGCCTCTTCTTGATTTGAGTTCCGTAAGCTGCTTTTCTGTTTCGGATTTTTTCTTTTCTAATTCTGGGAGGCTTTCTGCCTTGGATTTAAGCTCAGGGATTCTATTGCTGAGGTATTCTGCCTTGCGTAAATTTTCTAATATTTGGGCTAGTTCTTTTTTGGTTTTGGGAAGGGAGCCTTTTAGGGAAATAAGCTCTTTTTTCCTGGATTCAATTTTTTGGGCTTTTTCTTCCTGGATGTGTTTTGTTTTATCCGCGGTAAGCTTGGAGCCGCAAAGCGGGCACTCAGCAGAGCCTGGCTTAAGGGTTGCGGATACCTCTTCAAGTTCAGAAATCTCTGAAGTGAGGGAATTTATTTTTGAAGAAATTGAGATTGATTCTTCCTCTTTTTCCTTTGCGAGTTTCTTGAGGGATTCGATTGTTCCTTCTGCCAAAAAAGCAGAAAGCTCTTTTTCTGCGCTGGAGAGGGAAACTAAAGAGGATTTTGCTGTTTCCAGGAGTGAGAAAAGCTTTCCAGCATCAGTAGAAAGATTGGAAAGCTCTTTTTCCAGGGAACGGACTCCAGAATCTATTTCCTGCTTCTGCTTTGAGAGGGAATTCGCTTTCTCTTTAAATTCTGCAAGTTTTTCTTTTGAAGGGGTTTTTTCCTTCAAATCCAGGGAAAGTGTTTCCAGCGTTGCCCTTGAGCGCTCAAATGCGCTGCGGGCAAGTTCATGCTTTTTCCGGATTTCTTCAAGGGAAGAAACTGCCTTTGAAGCTATTTCCACTTCATTCTTGGTTGTGAAAAGCTCTTTTTCCAATGTTTCTTTTTGCCTGGAAAAAGAATCCAGCTTTTCCCTTTTTTCCTTGCATTCCTGGACAAGGGATTCGTGTTCCTTTTGATTAAAGGAAGCAGAAAGAGCCTGCTCTTCAGAAGAGATGCGGTTTAAGACTGAGACTGCTCCTGCCCTGGCGCTCTCAAAGCGGTCCAAAGCAAGGAGACGGTCCATTTCCTTTTTCCTTTTTCCAGGCTCGATTGTAAGAAAATAATCTATGTTATTCTGCTCAGAATAAACTGCACGGGTAAAGAGGTCATAATCAATTCCAAGGATTTTGGAAACTGCTTCGGTTACGCGGGCCTGGCCTGTTTCCAGGATATTTCCATCTTCTGAAATCCTGGCGGCTACTGATACCTTCCCATCCTTTTTTCTTAGTTTTCTGGAAATTTTGTACTTCTTCCCCCCATGCTCAAAAACCAGCCCTGCTTCTGCTTCGCCCTCATCATGGGTAATTGCATCTCCGGCAGAGATATCCCTGCGCTTAACCGATGGAAATGTGCCAAAAAGCGCATAGCAAAGCCCATCGAGCAGGCCGCTTTTTCCGCTTCCCATCATCCCAATTATAAGATTCGTGCCTTTGCCGAATTCGAGCGAAGTGTCTTTATGGGTGCGCCAGTTTTTGAGCAGAAGAGAGTGGATCATCAGTACTATAATTAATAAATAACTAATAAAAAGGGATTTTTAGTTCTGTTTCCACTATTCAGAGATTACTTCTTTTTTGAATTTCCCAAGTGCTTCCCGATCAAAAATATCTGCCCAGGAACTTCCAAAAATACGAATGCTAATTGCATCTAACATTTTTTGCGCCTCAGTTTTTATGATATGTGCGTTCAAAGCGCCATAATTTGGATTGTGGGAAATTGCATCCCTTATTGTTGGCGGATTTTGACCCTGGCCCAGGATTTTATTGGCAATCTGGGCAAATTTAAGGAATATGGTCCGATAAGCAAAAGTCTGGGGGGGAGCCAGGTTAGGATTTGTTATTGCAGTATCCAGATAGTTAACAAAAGTCCGATATGGGGTAGAGCCATAAGCTAACTCACTACCTAAACCGAAGAGTTCACGCATGCCTTCTTTTTCAACAGGATTCATCATAGCTACTAATTGTGGAGCATCAGTTATCATCTTAGTAGAAAAAACAGACTTGCCCAGTGCCATGGAAATTTCTGAGAAAAGTAATCGGTTGTGAAGGCCATTTAAGCTCAAATTGAGCTCTCTCTTGGTTAAAAGAGAAAACAATAGCACCATCCTTGAACGGAGTGGGTCTTGAAGAGGCAATGCAAGGTCATTTGATTTTTTAATTAGTCCACGCACAGCCTTCTTTGGGTCAAAATGCTCTTGAGCAAAATCGGATAATTCTCCTAACATGCTCCCCAACATGGGGGCCATCTCTCCTGGCTGGGCTGCCTCATTAAGTATGGCATCATAATAAACTGTAACGGTTTCCAGAGGTTGGGCCATAGTAATTACACCATTATATACTGAGTTATTGGTAATCCCGCAGAGCCTCGTTTGGCCTATAATAAATGGGGGAATGTCCAGGTGCATGATATTGGGCAACTGGGTTATTGGTGTTTGGGCATTAGTGGCAAAGAAAACCGGGAACCGTTCGCCAAGCCGGGTTTTGGCAAAAATATCGCCAGAAGTAGCATTTCCGCTTAAGGATGCAACCAAAGAAAGGCCCTCTTTGCTTGCCTTAAAATGCCACCCAAGAATTTTCTCTATATAAAATTGTTCAAATGAGCCATACCTGATGCTGCGCTCTTTTCCTTCGTCCCTAACTGTTAGGGTGGCCGGCCCCTCCCTTAATCTGGCAAAAGAGTGGGCAACCATTTTTCTAAATTTAGCTGCCCTTACTGCGTGTATCCTATGGGGCAGCTCTGCAGTATCTTTCTTTCTGTATTCTTGAAATTTAGTGTGGATGCTCATCCTGTTAACACCTTGTTGAGTGGTTATAGATATATTCCCGTGTAGGAATATTTATAAATCTGTTAGGTGGGCGAAGAGAATAAAAAAAGAGCCTAATAACATAAATTGTATGAAAGCACTTATTTTAGTTATTTTGGCAGGGATGCTCCTGGTTGCTTTTGGATGCTCTGCTGATGAAGCAGCCCCTGAAGAAGTTCCGGAAACAGAAGAGCCAATAGAGGCTCCGGAAAATGAATCAACCCTTCTCCCAAGCACAGAAGAGAATATTACCCACTGCCAGGATGGAACCGCAGTAGGGCAATGCTCAGTTACTAAACCAAAAATATGCGATATCTATGGGAACCTGGTAGATGATGCAGAAACCTGCGGATGCCCTGAAAAATCAATTAAAATGGGCAATGAATGCATATTCAACTGTGAGGATGGAACTTTAATTGGGGAATGCTCAAGTGACCAGCCATATTACTGCAATTCTAAAGCACAATTGGAAGAAAAGGCAAGTGTGTGCGGGTGCCCTCCTGGGTATGATATGGATGGGGAGAGATGCAGGAATGCATGTGATGACGGGACACCAAAATACGTCTGCTCTACCGCAACGTCCCCCCTATATTGTGATGGAGACTATAACCTGGTAATGAATCCGCTTGTCTGTGGATGCTATCCCTGGGAATTCCTCTTGGAAGGGGAATGCTTTGACCCAAGTTCCAGGGAATACTCCAGTGAGGAAACAATCCGGATAAGTGAAACATTGAGTATGCGGGTGGACAAGGCAAAGGACAGAAACTGCAAGGATGGAAGCTATGTGTCGCTTCAGCTTACAGTCTCCAATCTCGGGGATGAGCCTGTGGAAATTAAAAATTCTAATTTCAAGCTTTTCACGGATACGAGGCGCGCGTATATGCAGAACCCTGGCGGGGGATGCACTGTTGCGAATCTTTTCCAGTGGGGGGAAATTCCTGCGGGAAAAACTGAAGTGGGAAATGTCTGGTTCAAGATTCTTGGGGGGAGTGGCACCCATCATGCCGAATATGTCCACATGTATTCTCCAAGTGTGCTAAAAGAATTTTATATCCATCTGGATATGGGGGATTGATTAAATGGAAGACGGAAGGCTACAGAAAACCAGGGTAACTGTATTTTATTATTCCAAGAGCGGAAATACGGAAAAAATTGCAGGGCAGATAGCGCAGGAGATGCGTGTAGAAGCAATTGAAGCAGCCGCAGTAGGCAGTGGGTATAATATGCGAAAATGCGACCTTATTTTTGTGGGAAGCGGAAATTACCTGCACTCCCCGGGCAA
>DAOUYQ010000119.1 GCA_030666035.1 Microcaldota archaeon | reverse complement strand
CAGAGACTGTGCCCAATTCTCCTTAAAGTGTATCTCATCTATAAAAAATGCATCAAACTCCCCATTCTTTCTTGCATAGTCAATAATCTCGTAAATTGTATTGTTTTTGAGGTATATGGCATCTGCGGAGAAATAGAGGGGATTCTTGTAATCTGCTGCAGTTTGGAGAAGGAGCGTTGTTTTTCCAACTCCCCTTAAACCCTTTATCCCTACAAAATAATCCGTCGGTTGCTGCATCCTTTCGTAGAGATCCCTCTTTTTTTGCAGGCCCTCTACTGAGCTAACGCGCCTTTTGCCCTCAGCCATAATTTTTGAGAATATGTTCGGATCCATATTTCTTTTATTGAACCTCCCCTTTTTAAATGTTTCTGCATTTCGTTCAGTTGAGTGAACAATATGCATACATTACGTTCAGTTGCCTGAACAAAATGCGCCCCAAGGCAAAGAATATTCTCTTGTGGAAGAATAACATAGTTAGTATGAAAAAAACGTACTATTCCACTTCAATTTCCACAAAGGAGATAATGCGTGCCGGTGCTGTGGAAAAACCAACGGTTTCCCAAATTAGGGCGGGAGCAGTCACGAGCAGGTCTGGTCATGTGGATCATAATCATCATAGCCCTCTGGACAGCATACCCCGTATTCTTCAATCCATTCTCCGTAACCCCCATCACATGGCACGAAGCATGATCCCCGGTCTTCCCCCCCAATTGCACAGTTGGGATAGTCTTCCGGGCACCCACAGAGTTCACAGTCCACGGTCCACTCCCCATCGTCACAGAAGAAAGGTTGGTCATATGAACATTCTCCAAAAAGCGTCCCATCGTCACATTTATCTGCCAGGGCATGGCTCATCACTTCTTCAGCCGTAAAGCAATCCACTACATTTCCAGAATATAGCGCTTCCGGAACAGGCTCAGGAAAAGCTGGAATAGTTGCCCCCTCATAATAATATTGAATATCACTTGGATCCCATACGCTTTCATATATCATAAATCCATTATCATATACTCCAACAGTAAGATGGTCCACTTCCCAATCAAAATCCGCATCCACATCACACAGGTACGTATCCGCCACGCCTGCGCGGTAGAATAATGACGCGAGCAAAACTGCACTATCATCGCAGTCCCCAACTCCCATCATTAGAGTGTATGCGGGAGGCTGTACCCAATCAGTTTGCCACTCCGGGTCAGAAACGTAGTCTACTGAAGAATATACATATCTGAGCAATGCAGCAGGCATCTCCTCTGGTTCGTACTCAGCGCCCAGTTCGCCAACTATCTCAACTACAACCGGGTCATTTGGGTCAACCTGGAATGCATATTTGTAGTCATAATCCCCAATATCATCATAAAGTGAATTAATCTCCTGGTTCACGCCTTTGTAGGTTTCACCATATTCGGAGAAAAGCCGCTCATTTGCACTTGTCCATTTTGCAGGATAATCCTTTTTGAGGACATATAAATTATACATGGACATCTCAAGATGATCAAGCCCTTCTTTTAGGTCCTGCAGATATTCCAGGTTATCATACTCTTTCGAAGAAATGCTTTCCCGCTTCTGGAAGGTCTGCGCAAGCGAATTCACAAAATAAAGCTCATTTTGCTTGCTCTCCAGCACCAACAGCTCAACAGATATGCTTTCCCCTTGGGTGCTGTTCCATTCTTTTTGATTTTGCAACTTTTCTATTTCTCCAATTGCCAAACCGATTTCCTTTGCACAGCTTTGGGAAACCCCCTCCGCTTCCCCGTAGTTTTTCAGTTTCCATTCACTTAGGGCTTCCTGCCGGCACACTTCAATAGTATATTCATCTTCTATTGACTTTACAGAGCTGAGTGCCTCGTCCGTGCAGGTTCCAGATTCGCAGGCCATGCCTGCAGGGCAGCCGCAGTCTGCTTCACAATTCTCACAGTCCTCTCCAGCTTCGCATACCTGGTTTCCACAGCAGGGGACAATTGGAACATTCGTGCATTCTCCGGAAGAGGGGTCACAGCTATCTTCTGTGCACGGGTCCCCATCATCGCATTCACACTCAAAAGCGCTACAGAGGTTAGCTACACAGCCCAAGCCCTGGCAACAATCTGCATTCACATCGCAGGTTTCATTTTCCAGCCTGCAGATTTCAGGAGTGAGTTTGGTGCAGAAACCATCTTTGCATACCTCATCCAAAGCACAGTCAGTAGTTTTTTCACATGAAGCTTGCAGGCACCCAAAACCCAAAATTAAAAATAAAAATGCAACACCCAAAAGAACCAGGCAATACTTTTTAGCCATAATAATCCTCCCCATTTTCATATAATTATCCTTAAGGCCCCAAATCATTTATAAATTCTAAAGTAACCAATCCTTTAATGGCAAAGGCGGCAAACGGGAAGACCGAGCTTAAGCGCGAGTTTGGGCTGGTTACTGCAACCATATTCGGAATCTCAGTAATTGTAGGCGCAGGAATTTATGCAATTATAGGGGTTGCAACCTCAATTGCAGGTGCAGGGGTGTGGCTCTCATTCGTCCTTGCTGCATTAGTTGCCCTCCTCACCGGCCTCAGCTATGCAGAGCTTGCTTCAATGTACCCAAAAGCAGGCTCCTCTTTTCTATATGTGCTCAAAGGGCTCAAAAACAGGCTCCTGGCTTTCACAACCGGATGGCTGGTCCTCTTTGAAACAATGGTAGGTGCAGCAGCAATATCCATGGCATTTGGATATTACCTTGCTTCAATAGCCAGCTTCCCGGTAAGCCTTGCAGCACTCGGGGTAATCCTCCTTTTCTCAATAGTAAACTTAATTGGAATCAAGGAATCCATCCGCCTAAACAACATAATGTTCATAATGGAAATTGGGGGCCTCCTCTTCGTAATTGTAGCCGGCTTCCTTTTTGGGGCAGCCAACCCGGACCTGATGGACTTTGAAATGGCTAATGTATTTGCAGGGGCCGCCCTAGTATTCTTTGCAATGCTCGGATTTGAAATGCTTGCAAGCGAGAGCGAGGAAGCAAAGGATGCAAGGCACACAATTCCATACGCAATCCTTCTCTCCATAGGAATATGCACAGTGCTCTATGCGCTCTTTGCAGTTGCAGCCCTCCTTCTTGTGGGCCCGGAGATTCTCGGAGCCTCCACCGCCCCGGTAAAGGACGTAGTCATCCCCCTCCTCGGAGAATACGCATACATATTTGCCCTAATCGCACTTGCATCCACAGCCAATACAGTAATGATTTGCCTGATAACCGCCTCCCGCCTCTCGTACGGAATGGCAAATGAGCACGCCCTCCCGAAATTCATCTCCAATGTGAACAAAAAATTCCACACCCCGCATTTTGCAGTGCTCTTTGCATTTATTGTAGCAGCCCTTTTCCTGCTCCTTGCAAACATGGTAATAATTGCGGAAGTAACTAATTTTGCAGCACTTACTGCATTTTTCATGGTGAATATAAGTGTGATAGTGCTCAGGCTAAGGGAGCCAAAAGCAAGGAGGGAATTTGTCATCCCCTTCTCTATTGCAAATATCCCAGTTAGTGCAGTATTAGGGGCAATTTCCGTAATTTTCCTGATAACTTTCCTCTCGCCCGAAGCGATACTTTATGGGCTGGGGCTAATCGTGCTTGGGGTAATGGTGCACCTTGTGCAGAAAAAGAAGCTGCCCAGCGCCCGTGG
>DAOUYQ010000124.1 GCA_030666035.1 Microcaldota archaeon | reverse complement strand
ATTATTTTGATGGTGAACCCCTTAACTATACTAACGAGGAGAAACTCACCTATTCTCTGGAGGGGTGGGGAAACCAGCTCAATGCTTCCCTTGCAGCCTCAAACTTTGAGCTTGTTGAATTTGGAATAGATGAGGACAGCTTCCAGTTTGCCCAGAGCGATTTCACAGCCTTTAATGTTAGTTTTGTAATGAATCTTACTGTTGAGGACCTCCAGGACGGCTCCATGACCTCACTTGTGCGCACATATAACATAAATACAATCGTGGATGCAACCGGGATGATTGACCCATACATTGCAAGGGAATCCAGGAACCTTGATCTTGAAGTGGAGGGAGAGGGCGTTCTTGTAGGAAAGCCCATATTCATGGCACCGCTGCCAGAGTACCCGGACGGCTTTGAATCCCTCTGTTCCCAGGATGCAACGAGTGGCCAATGCTACCATGTTGATGATGCGGATGAAGGCCAGGGATGGTTCTATGGCCCAGTTGTAATGGCTGAAGATGCCGGGGATGTTCCTGAGAATGCAACCTACAATTATATTCTTGCAGGCAATTATTCCGCGATAGTTTCAGTTCCTAATTACAAATACTTTGGGGCATACATCCTCACAAATACCCCTACGCTGGGTGGAGACTGCCCTGATGACCAGGCAGACACGTTCAATGCACTTGATTACGATGGTGCAAGCGGATGCACGGATGTGGAAATTGACGATGGTACTTCCACTTTCCAGCCATTTATGGTCTATGAAGATTTTGATATTGATGACTTCTGGGGCGTGGACCTCCAGAGCGCAGATGAATCCGCGCACAAGCTCCTCTTTATTGCAGAAGCCAGCCCCTCCGAAGTTGAATCTGACCCGGAGCTCAAGCTGGAGAGCGTTTCCGTATACGATATTGAAATGCTCAGGGACTTTGTGATGTGCGGCTACTACCTCCCGCGCAACAACAGCCCCTCATTCCTCCACCGCATGATGGATGACCAGGCAATTTTTGCTGAGCTGGATACGACTTCGGATTATGGCTACCAGGATTGGCCGGAGAGCGAGTGGGGATTTGAAACTACTGCTGTGGGCAGGTGGGCAGGCGGAAACATTGTGCCCGATGCCGAAGCATGGGATGAATACAGCAGGGTGGATGTGGAATTCTTCTCAGAAATTGAAGACGAGGCTGCGAACCCCGTGCAGATGATTAAGGGAATGCCAGGATGCAAGAACGTGGTAATGTGCAACCAGGACCTGGGATACGACCTGGACTTCTGGCACGTAGGCCACTTCAGGCTTAGCAACTGGGCACAGGATGAGAGGGATGAGGGATACGGGGATATTTATGGAATAGAGATTAATGACGGGGACACTGACAACATAGGTTGCGACAATGAAGATGTAGCAGGATGTGATATTAGTGGCTAGGATGAAAGGGCAGGCAGCAACAGAAACACTGGTTACAATCGGCATGATACTAGTCTTTATAATCCCTATCCTTCTCCTGCTCCTGGTAGGTGCGCAAGCGAAGTTTGAATCCCTCTCCCATGTGCAGGCCAGTTCAGCAGTTCGCATAATTGCAGATTCAATAAATGAAGTATACCTTGAAGGCCCAAAAGCCTCCAAAATAGTAATGATTAATCTTCCGAGCAATTCAAGGAACCTCAATATAAGCAATAATGAAGTAACTCTTGTAATTGAAACCAGTTCAGGCCCCACAGACATTACAACTTCCTATTTCGGGGGAATGAACAACAGCCAGGAAATCGTTTCCGCAGGGGGAGCAGTCCCGATGGGGCTCTACCCAATGAAGTTTGAGGCTAATGATGCTGGAAAAGTGGTGATACTGCATGGATGGGACTAAGCACAAAGGGCAGGTAGCAATTGAATTTCTTATGTATGCAGGCCTATTCATGATTATTGCCATTGGAGCGTATGTCCTTACCAGCTTTACCGAGCGGGGCGAAATAAGCCTCAGGGAATCCCAGCTCGTTACTGCATTTGGGTACAAGTTTGCAACTGCCCCCACGATTGCGTACAAAGGGGGCGAAGGCTTTACTTATGACACTTCATTTGCAAAGAGCCTGGATGGGCGCCCATATAATATTACATATATCTGCATGCACGATGGCTCTTGCTCTGTTTTGCTAAAATGGGATGGAACATATAACACACATTCGTATTCCTATGTGATTGCCCCGGCATATTATGTTATTGGAGACCCAGCTGATGGTGAGATTAGTTGCGTAGAAACTGTTCCATTTGGAGATATTGACAATCCGGATATACGTGATGCAGTATACCTCCATCCCCAGGCATCACCGCAGGGCCACATCATCTTCCGGAACATTGGAATTCAAAGCGGAGATGTTTATCCAACAATAGAGATGTACTGTGAGGTGAACTAAGATGAAGGGGCAATATTTCAGCTTTGATGCGATAATCGGTGCGTCGATATTCATACTCACCCTTGTTGCAATTTTTTCCTATTGGTATGGAGTGAGCAATTCAATTGAGCAGCAGCAGACTGTTTATGCAAAGGAAGCAATCAGGATCGCAGATATTCTCTATTCTCCAACTGAGGTTCCCTATGGGATTACAGTAAACTGGAGCAACAAGCACATTAACCTCAGCAAAGTGAATGCACTCTGCACAGGTGGAGCAGATCCCACCGAAATGCTAAATTCAGAATATGCTGTTGCAATAAATTTCAATACCCAGGATGACAATATCTGTACCTGGGGCCCAACAAGCTTCTCTTCAAAAGAAATTTACCACATCCGCAGAGTAGGCTCTTACCTGGATTCAGATGGAAGCACCAGCCTTGGATATGTGGACATCTATGTGTATAACCAGTACAATCCATGATTCCCCCCTAGTTTTTCGCATTGATTCTCTCCAGTTAATGTCGCCTAATTCTAATTAGAAACCAGCTCCCCAAACAAGCTCCCGTGGTTATAGCCCACTATTTTTGCCTTAACCCATTTTTCCAAAGCGTGCAGAACCCGATGCAATTGCTGCAGAAAGAGTTACTGCAGCATTCATGAATTTATCTTTGAGGAATTTTTCCAATCCAGTTTTTTCTTCCAGTTTATCAGGATTAAGCAGGTTTGCATTGCGCAATGGATTGCATGCAGAATCAGAAATTCTTTCAATATTCCTTACTTTCGAAGACTAGTAATACCTCCCATAAATTACCAGTTATAGGAAAATAGTTTTAAACTTATGGAATAGTGGGCGGTTCACGCAAATTAAAAAGAAAAAAGAAGAAATTTCCTTTGAACACTTCTAGTAATATCTAGCAATAAACATATCATCGTCTCCCGCAGAAGTCAATGTTGTTTCGTTGATTTCTCCATATCCAAATACTGCACCCTCTTGGAAATATCCTGTGATTAGAACTGATCCATTAGATGCAACTCCTATCCCTTGCCCTTGGTCATCCTGGATTCCTCCAGCACGCTTAACCCAAGCCAGTGTCCCATCCGCATTGTACTTTGCCACAAAGATATCGTTGTCTCCCACAGAAGTTAATATTGTTTCATTGACCTCTCCCGGCCCGAACCTCGCCCCAG
>DAOUYQ010000096.1 GCA_030666035.1 Microcaldota archaeon | reverse complement strand
GCAGTCCTTACTTTTATGGTGCTGGATATGGCGGGCACCCAGACTGTGCTTTTGTTCACAGCAGTCCTCTCTTTAATCTACCTGATCTTCTCATTTTTCTATTTCATGATGTACCCATCTGTGATGGTGCTCAAGAGAAAGAGGGCGATAGATTATGAACTTGTTTTTGCAGTGAGGCATCTTCTCATCGGGCTCCGCTCCGGAATGCCGCTCTTTGACGCAATGGTCGGGGTTTCCCGCGGCTATGGGGAAGTGAGCAGAGAATTCAATCGAATTGTAGAGAAGATTACACTCGGTGCGCCAATTGCGCAGGCAATCAGGGAGGTTGTGCAAACCAACCCCTCCCCTTCTTTTAGGAGAATCATGATTCAGCTTGCAAACTCAGTGGGTTCGGGCGCAGATATTGCGGACAATCTGGAAGTTGTCCTCAATCAAATCTTCAGAGAGCAGATAATTGAGCTCAAGGCATATGGGCAGAAGCTTAATCCCCTTATTATGTTTTACATGATTTTCGGGATTATCTTCCCTTCACTTGGCATTGCGTTTGCAATCATATTATTCTCATTTATCGGCTCCGGGAGATTTACGCTCGATGCACCTGTATTGCTCATGTTCCTTGTAATGGTTGGGGTAATCCAGTTTATGTTCCTGTCAATGGTGGAGACTTCCAGGCCGAGGTATGCGTTCTGAGGGATTATTATGGCTGCACTCATGGGTTTTTACGAAACAATTGGAAGGCTTCTTTCCAGGAAGCGCATAAGGGGCATTGAGAAGTCTTTGGCAGGTGCAGGCATTATGGCGCCTGCAGAATCCTTTATGGGATTCTTCATAGTAGTAAACGTTCTTGTTGCAATACTAATGTTTCTGCTGTTCCTGAACACTTCCGCAGTCCCTAAATTCCTCTATGCAATGGCTGGGGCAGCATTTTTGATTCCGAATATTGTGTCCATCATCCTTAGCCTTATTGTAGCTATTGTAATCACATTCCTGGCAACAGTTACTATTGCATGGGCAATAATCCTTCTTCAGACTGAAGCGAGGAAAAACGCAGTTGAGGCAGTCCTCCCGGACTTCCTTACGCTTGTTGCAGGAAACATCCGCGCAGGAATGACTCTTGACCAGGCAATGTGGTATGCTGCAAAGCCGGAATATGGCCTATTCTCAATCGAAGTAAAAAGAGTAATCAAGAGTGCCTTCTCCGGTGAACCCATTGAGAAATCCCTGGATAGGCTGGATATGCGCTTTAATTCCCGTGTGCTGCACAGGACAATTCTCCTCCTGAAGCAGGCACTTGCCACAGGTGGCGAAGTTGCAGAGATTCTTGAAGAGACCTCACAGGATGCAAGGGAAGTTTCCATGCACAAAAAAGATATTGCAGCAACCCTCCTGGTGTACATAATCTTCCTGGTGTTTGCATCCACAATTGGTGCGCCATTCCTGTTTTCAGTTGCAACAACACTCATAAGCGTCCTTACAATGGCGTTTGCTTATATGCCCACAGGCGGGCTCGAAGCGGGAGCCGGAGGAATGCCCATGAGCTTTATGGCAACTCCAAGTGCACCATCGATAAGCACTGATGAGTTCTTCTGGTTCAGCATGGCCCTGATATTCATTACCTCACTTATTTCCTCACTGCTTTTGGGAATAATCCGTGCAGGCTCAAAGACCCAGGGAATAAAGTATTTCCCCCTCATGCTGCTACTCTCGTATGTAGTATACTTTGTAATCGCATCGTTCCTGGAATCGATGTTCTCAAATATGTTCTACTAAAGGTGTTAACTATGAAAACTAATATGAAAGGGCAGGCCGCGATGGAGTACCTGATGACATATGGGTGGGCGCTTCTTGCAATCGTAATTGTGATTGCCGCACTCATCTACCTGAATCCATTCAGGGCTCCTGAATTGTGTTTGTTCCAGCAGCAAGGATTTTCCTGCAGTGAACCTAATCCCCAGGTTTACCTAGGTGGTACAGGCGACGATGACTTGACAATGAATATTCGCCTGTGGAACAAGCTCGGGAGAACAGTAGTGATCAAGAAACTGATGTGCACCGATGCACAGGTGTCAGCTGTTGACAAAGCCGATGCAGCCCTTGCAAGCGGTCTCGGGGATGAAAATATCTACACTGGCAGTTCGCAGGACTACATTGGCATTCCCTGCCTGGATGCAGAGGGAGACCAGATAGAAAGCTTTGCCCCAAATCAGGAATTCCGTGGAAAGCTTCTTGTTTGGTACAACTATAAAGACGACATTGATCCGGACGTTGAGCATGAGGCACAGGCAAACGTAATCTCCATAGTTGTGGAACAGTAGTTCCCAATCCTTTCTCTTTTTTTCTATTATTCCCCAGAATTAAGTCCCAACCATTTTTCCCTTTCCCATAGAATTCAGCATAACTGGAAACAGGTCCCACCCATCCACATGCCCAATTCCCCCCTCCATGCAGGCATCCTCACTAAACTTTTTGCACCTATCCCTCCGGAATCCTTTCCCCCAGCAAAGCATGGGAACATCATGCCCGGTATGTTTCCCGGTTGAACATGCAGTGGTATGGTCCCCGGTAATTATAATGTTCGCCCCGGTTTTCCTAAGCATTGGAACAAGCTCCTTATCCACCCTCTCAATTACCTTCTTCTTGCATTCATAATCCCCATCATGCGCGCAGCTATCTGTAGCCTTCACATGCACAAATACAAAATCATGGTTCTTAAGTGCAGCAACTGCATGCTTTCCTTTGGATTTCAAATTCGTATCCTTGCTTCCGGTTGCCCCAGGCACGTGCAACACATCCATCCCAATGTAAGATGCAACTCCCTTATACAAGGCCCCGCCGGCAACACAAGCCCCGGTAACCCCATGCTTCTTAAAAAATGGCTCAACCTTCCTGTAGCTCCCGGCTCCCCTGCAGAGAATTGCATTTGCAGGCAATTTCCTTCCCTTGTTCTCAGGAGCCTTAGCAAGGGCCTGCATCGCCTTTTTGGTAAACTCATTTAGGATGCGGGCAGTTTTCTCATTTGCAGCAGTCTTTTTGAGCGCATGGGAGCTAAGCACGGATAAATGCCCATGGGGGTCAGTATCCGAAACACCGGACCCAAGCCCCTTCCCGCGAAGAATCAAAACCCCGCGGTGCTCAACAGTGCTCTTAAACAATACAGTAGCGCCCCTAACCTTGATTTTGGAAACCAATTTCTCAAGCTTCCTTGCAAATGAAGTAGGAATCCTCCCAGCCCTGCGCTCAACAACGCGCCCATTTTTTACAGTGGCAAAATTCGCCCGGAAAGCAACATCCCCTTCCTTTAGTTTAATTCCGGAGCCAAGCGCCTCCAACGGCCCACGCCCGCAATAGTAATCCCAATACGGGTATCCAAGCAAAGTAAGGTGTGATGTATCGCTCCCGGGCACATTTCCCTTTCCCAAAGGCGCAAGCATCGCAAGTATTCCCTCCCTGGCCATCTTGTCCATATTCGGGGTTTTTGCAGCAGAAAGCGGCGTCTGGCCCCCTTTATTCGGAAGGTCCCCAAGCCCATCTAGTATAAGCAGAATTCCCTTGTCCATATCCGCTAACTCGAAAACAAGGATTAAAACCTTTAGGGCGCGTAAGCAGCAGCCATGCAAGTATGCAAAGCTAAACATAAAGCAATCCAAAATTGAAAACAATAAAAGAAAAAACTAAATTCCAAATACTTCGAATTACTGCTAGAACCTGGGCCTTCTTGGCCTGTAGCAGTCTCTGCAGTATACTGGCCTTCCTTCGGTAGGCCTAAACGGCACCTGGCAGGGTTTTCCACATTTGGAACACACTGCATCGAACATTTCCTTTTCAGGCCTTCCGCCTTCTTCATCCATATCTATCCACCTAATTTTTTCTCCGGACAAAACCAGAGCTTTTTATTTTAGGGCACACACCCTTAATAAACCCCTATATAAAATCCACAACCCCCTCTCACCGGCAACCTGGCTCCCTAACATTTATTAACCCCCTATCCACATATATATCAAATCCGATGGGTGAGCAGGATTCTTCTCTAGTTTCTATATTCGAGGATTTCTTTACAGATATTTATAAAGAAAAAATCAACGACGTTTTGGCAGTTTATCCAACCCTGCGCAGCCTGAATGTGGATTTTGAAGACCTGGACAAATTTGATACAGTGGTGGCAGACCAGTTGTTAACTGAGCCTGAAATCGTAATTGATGCGGCTGAAGAAGCTATCTCCAACATGAACCTTACACTCCCCCCTGGCGTAGGGGATTTTCGCCCGCATGTGCGTTTTTACACTGGCC
>DAOUYQ010000127.1 GCA_030666035.1 Microcaldota archaeon | reverse complement strand
CACTTATCTCGACACTTTCCCCGGAAGTTCCCCTCGAGAGAACCTTTGAAAGCTTGTTTATGTCTATGCCGATTCTTTTCTGCTCCCCGGCATCATATTCACTGAACATTGCCTTTGGCATGTTAAATGAAATCATGGATATCTGGGAAGGGTCCATGGCCTTGAGGCCCATCCCGCTCTCCCCCATCTCAAATACCCCTTCCTCGACCAGATTTACAATCGCTTCAATAGCATCCCTTAGTGCTGGAGCTTCCTCCATAACGACTTTCATAATTATTCACCTATCTTATTCGGCATTCTCACCAATAATTTATAAATTCTACATGTCCTTTTGGGTTCTTTTTTGCATATTTTGCCTCATGTGGTCTTATGGACAACTTTACAATAGGTTTATAAACATAATCTGACACATAAATTAAACAATGTCTAATTCATCAAAAACATTTGGTTCTTCATCCGTTCCCGGCCCTGAAGCCGATTTTAAAGCATTGCGTGCGGCATGGAAAGATGGAAAAGCAGCAACCTCCGAAGTGGAAAACCGAATTATAAGCAAGCTTGCCATTGATCAGGATGGGGCGCTCGCGCTCGAAGTCCTGGATTTAAAGGCACTTAAGAAGGATGCCGGCCAGGACAATGCAGGGAACCAAAAACAAAGAATCCTTAATTCAGCAGTTGAGCCAATATTGCTTCCCCTTGCAGAAGACATGAGGGCAACCGCAAATAATTATCTCTCCCCAGCTGCAAAAAACCCAAAAGCAACCAGGAACGGCCTGGCAGCCAATGCAGATTACATCCTCCCTTTCCTTGATGCCCTTCCTGATTCTGAAGCCGCAAAATATCTAATCGAAACATGGGACCTTGCAGAGCTCCTACTTAGCCACACAAAGGCCCCCCCTTCAGAAAAATTTGCTTCCGGCCGGGGCTCATCCGGCCGCATCCACAAGCTCCTTTCTGCCGCAGGCGCGGGCGAACCCACTGCAAACTGGGCATCAATGTATCTAGGGCAGGCAATACGCATTATCCCCAACCGGGAAAAAAGGGCAGATGCAATTGCAAATGCAATTTTTATCTCCAAAAAACACGCAGGAAACAAACCCGCGAAAAAAATCCGCCAGGTTGCACACGAAGCCCTTTGGGATGCCCTCTCCAGCCACCTTATAGCAGAAGAGGACGGCCATTTCCCTGCCCTTGTTCAGCTCAAATACAGGGACCTGGCCAGGAAGGAATCAGATAAAGCCCTCAAAGAGCTCGGGGATAATTTCATAGAACACGTTATCTCCCTGCATCTAGGGCAAGATGATGAGCAGGAAGACAACGTTGAATTAGATGAAACCCGCCTCCTTGAGCCAACGCACCTAATAGCCCAGCTGGAAAAAGGAGAAAAAATCTCTTCTGAAGAACAAACGAAACTTGCCGAGCATTACAAAAAGAAACCAGCGCACCAGGTGCTAAATGCAGCCCTCCTTCTTTCGAATATGCAGGATTTGGATGAGAAAACCAGCCAGCACCGCAACACAATCACCTGCAGAATCCTCTCCGGGCTTGGCGAAGGAGCCATATCCCAGGTAAAACACGGCAGAAAATATTATAGCTTTCCACAAACCCCAGAAGACATGCAGCAGAAAATCCAGGAAATAATGAACAAAGAAGAGGTGCGCAATGAAGTTCTTGGATATGTGTTTGGTGCTTTTGCAAAGGATAAACAAAATGAAATTGCAAACAGGTTAATTGGCCAATATAAGCATTCTGAAATTGCAGATGCCCTCAGGTACATGGCAAAAAATGCAACTCCAGAAAAACCCGTATCTATATCACTTCGACTTGGCATAAATTATTTTACTGGAACTGGCCATGCTACAGTGGGGGACCTCAAATCGATATCTGCCATTCTTTCTGAAAAAAATATTGGTGGGGAGGTTGTGCGTTTAATTTTGGAAAAACTTAATCCCATAGAAGAGCCAGAGGCCGCCTCTGCCGAAGAACACTCCCAAACAATTAATTCATTCCCAGAAATCCTCCACGCATTTATCCAGGGCAGAGACATCCAAGAGGCAAGCTTTGAATACACTGGCCAGCCAACCTACATGCTGCTGGATTCTGCACTTGCTCTCTCAAAAGTAAAAATAGATAAAAAAAATACTGCACTTATGGAGAGAAGAACACACCTGATTAGCTCGCTCTTGGACCCCCTTGGTGTGGACCTGCGCAGGGATGTGCTGAAAACTCCGGATACTTACTCGGATGCAATCCGGGAAACCAGCAGCAAAGAGCTTGAGGAAACGATAATGAAAATAATACAGCATCCGAATATAGAGGGGGAGATCACAGTATTTGCATTCAAGCAACTCACTGAAAACAGGGAAATGAACGACCTTGAAAAATGCCAGATGGTAGACAAGCTCTTTTCCTGGTATGACAACAAAAATCTCATAGTTTCCCTTACAGGCGCAGCTTCTTCCTTAATTGTAGGTTCAAGTGAAGAAACATATCCACAAGAAGTAGTCCGCCACTTAATTTTTACACTCTTGGAAAAAAATGAAAATAAAGAATGGACTCCCCAGATTCTTCAGCTTGTAGAGCGGATTGACGCTCTTGGATTTGACCCTGAATTTGTTGCCACCCTAAAAACAGAACTATCTGAGCGCGCAGAAGGAGAAGTTAACAAAGAAAAGCCAGACCCCACATTTGCAGACGCGCCGGAAGAAGAAGCCAAAGAATCCACAATCTTCTCTAAACTTGAAGAAGCAGAGCCCCTATTTGAAAAGATTGCAGCTACAGGCTCCCACGCCGAAGCATCTAAAGCATATTCCAGTTTAATTTCCCTGCTTTCGCCCAAAGAAGCTAAGATTTCCCAGGAAGGACTAATTCTTGAGCTTTCTGATTTGGCAATAAACACAACAGATGCCGGGCTTGCAAAAAAGGCACTAATTACGCTGCTTTCCCTTCCATATATTTCCCCGGAAGAGTATTCCTCCCGAAGCATTACCAGCATGATTATTTCGAATGCCCTGGAAGTGCCCACCAGTATTTCCAATCCGGTTATTGAAAACATACTGTTCTATGGCTCTCCAGAAGAGCTTGACTGTGTGCTTGATATGCTTGCAGAGAGGGCAAAGAAAAAAGATTCAGCAATTGATTCCCAAGGGAGAGTACGCTCTACATATGCACTGGCAACTGAAGAAATCATCAGCACATTCTCCCCGGAAGTTGCAGCAAACATCCTTTTTTCCCGTTCAAATGAAAAGATAATTCCACAGGAGTATCTTTTATCCTCGTTGGAGGGCCTGCATGCAAGGGACCTAAATCAGATTGAGGAAATTGTCCTGGATACGCTTCTTGGTTACCGGAGCACGCAGGAAAATGCCCTCTTTGAGGCAAGCATTAAGTATACTGAAGAAGAAGCCGCCCTTGCAGAGGAATTCCTATTCCAGCTTGGGGGCTCCCAAAAAGACAGGGATTCTTCCT
>DAOUYQ010000027.1 GCA_030666035.1 Microcaldota archaeon | reverse complement strand
CTTCTAATTCTCCATTATGAAGATTAAATCTGTATTTGCAAGAGAGATACTTGACTCCCGGGGAAACCCTACTGTGGAAGTGGACATGCGCACAGAAGGCGGCTTTGGGCGCGCCTCCAGCCCATCCGGGGCATCCAGGGGCCTGCACGAAGCAGTTGAGCTCAGGGATGGGGGGAAACGCTACAATGGAAAGGGCGTCCTGAATGCAGTAAGGCACGTAAACAAGATAATCGGGCCTGCAATCTATGATATGGAAGCAAGCCCGCAGGAGGATGTGGACAACAAAATGCTGGAATTAGATGGCACTAAAAACCTGGAGCGGCTTGGGGGAAATGCGGTTGTTGCGGTTTCAATGGCCAACCTAAAGGCAGCAGCAAGCTCCAGGAAAATGGCGCTTTATGATTTCCTTGGGGGCAGCACGCTTCCGATTCCACTTCTAAACATAATCAACGGGGGAAAGCATGCTGGAAACGGGCTCTCAATCCAGGAATTTATGATTATTCCTGCAAAAGCAGAATGCTACTCTGATGGCCTGGAAGCCGCATGCGAAGTTTACCATGACCTGAAAAACAGGCTGGTTAGAAAATATGGGAGAAGCGCCAGAAATATAGGGGATGAAGGCGGCTTTGCACCCCCAATGAACAAAAGCACTGAATCGCTGGATTCGATTGTGGAATCCATAGATGAATGCGGATACTCTGGCTCCATGGGAATTGGGCTTGATGCAGCAGCCAGTTCGTTTTACAGGGAAAAGGACGAGAAATATTTCATGGATGGGGACTACTTGGATAGGGGGCAGTTGATTGATTATTATGGGGGGCTTCTTGAAAAATACCCCATCTACAGCATAGAGGACCCCTTATTTGAAGAGGATTTTGAAGGCTTCGCAGAATTCACAGGAAGATATGGAAATAAAATACAGGTTGTAGGGGATGACCTCACAGTCACAGACCCAGTGCGTGTTGCAAAGGCAGTTGAATTAAAGGCAATGAATGCCCTGCTCTTAAAAGTGAACCAGATTGGAACAGTTGCCCAGGCAAGGAAAGCTGCGGATATCGCAAGCGACGCGGGAATGCAAGTAGTCGTAAGCCACCGCTCAGGAGAAACCGATGATTCCTTTATTGCGGATTTGGCAGTGGGAATAGGCGCTTCACAAATTAAAGCCGGGGCGCCTACAAGGGGGGAGCGGACTGCAAAATACAACCGGCTCCTGCGCATTGAAGAGAAAGCAGGGAAGAATTACGCAAAAGCCTGGTGAATAAGTGATGCACAAAAATGTCCGCGCAAGAGAATTAGTGTCGCACGGTGCTAATGCAACAATAAGTTTTTTTGCAGGGGCAATTGGATGGGTTGGGGGAATTCTTCTTATTTTTGGAGCATATGCGCTGTTTTTGAGTAGTGATTTCTCTCTTATGGGAATAGGGTTTTCACTTATCTGCTTTGGGGAAGGGCTGGCCCTGCTCAAGAAAATGAAAAGGGCAGAAATTGAAGTGCTTCAGGATACCCTAATCAAACAAATGGCAAAGAATATGCTATTTCCACTCTTCTGGATTTTTATCTTCTTTATAACCGGGTGGGACCTGCTTCTTGCACTTTCAATTGCAACCGGGGCAAAAGCAATTGTAAAAAACACAAGGCTTGTAGCTACTTCTTATATTTTTTCTTAGGGGGGGATTTGCTGTGCGGCCTTGCAGGGTTTATTATGTTGCGCAAATCGCGAGTGTGGCGGGATTTGCTGTGCGGCCTTGTGGAAGGTACCAACTGGCCCAGGTTTGGAGGTATTTTCAATGGCTCGCCATGCAGATTAGTTTTTTTATTGGAAGCTGTTTTGGTTCCCCCCTCCATTATATTGCTAATGAATGGGAAGATCCGGTGGTCTATCTTCTCCTCCCGATATTTGGAAATAGTATAAATCAGGTAGAAACCTATCGAGATTCCGGTCCACATAAAGAACACTGTGAAAATCTTCCCTTCATCTGTCTTCGGAACAATGTCGCCATAGCCCAAAGTCGTGAACGTTGTGCTCATGAAATAAATGCAGTCAACCCATCCCCACCCTTCGAGGTTGTGGTATGCAATTACCCCAAATACGGACATTATGAATATTAGAAGGATTGCAAAGATTAGGCTCTTGGTAATCTCTTCCATAAAAGAAAAATCAGCTGGAACCTTTTAAATACCTTCTGGGAAAAAAGTAGTTTCTTACAAATGTACTTATAGGGGTATTTATCATGGCAATAATGGTATGTGAAAGATGCGGCAGGAAAACCGCAAAGCTGGATGATTGCAAATACTGCAAGAAACTGTGCTGCGCACAGTGCATAAAAAGTTCAAAAAGAACAGGGAAAGGGGAAAAAACCTACATCTGCAAGGACTGCTGGTCCAGGATGGATCGGAGAAAGAAATTCAAGAGTATATAGAAGCGCTCATGCCTTTTCGACTTTTAGCGTTACGGTTCTCCCGTCCACTTCCCAGGATTTGGTATCTTTTTCATCTTTAAGCCCAGCAAATTCCAGGGATTTTGTATTGGTGGATTTCATTATCTCTTTCTTGTTTTTCTCCACGATAGCCTGGAACTCATCCTCAATATCCATCACTACAGCTACCCTGTCCTTCTCTACAAGCTTGAGGCCTTTTCTTAGCATCTGGATCCTTCTTGCAATCTCATTGGTTATTGCTTCTTCATAGAGCTCTTCGCTGAGTTCGCAATTTAAGTAAATCTTCCCATCAGAAAAGCCAGCGGATGCAAATTTCCTTGATTCTGCCCCTGCAGAAATAGACTTCACATTAATGAGCCTTGCAAATATATCTGAGAGGCACTTTACTGAATCTGTGACCTCCTGGGAACCAGACTGCACGTATGCTTCAGCCAGGGGCCAGCGGAGCTTTACTTTCTTCTCCTGCCTTAATTCCAGGAAAGCGGGCACAAGCTCCCTCATATGGCCAAACTCTTTCTCCAAGGCAGGGTCAATTTCCCCTTCGCGCATTTCTGCAAGCGGGTAAGTGGAAACCGATTCCCCGCCCTCGTGTTTCCTGTAAAACTTTTGGTAGATATACTCCGGGAGAAATGGAGAAATTACACAAAGCATCTTGAGAACTCCCAAAACAGAAGAGTATATTGCAAAGAGGGCACCGTCTCCTTTTCCTTTTGAAACTCTCTCTTTTACAATCTTCATATAAAATTTGCTGAGGTCTTCAACAAGGAATTGCTTGAGTACCTTGGTTGCGCGGTTCAGTTCATATGCTTCAAATGCAGAATTGAATTCCTTCCTTGTATTGTTTAGCCGGGAAAGGAGCCACCTGTCCTCCTTTTCCAGCTCTGCTTCCGCTATTTTTTCTTTTGGATAGAACCTTGTCAGATAGATATACATGTTGTAGAGCACATCCAGCACCCCATGGGATTCCTTGAGCGAAAGCCAGTTGAATTTCTGCTCATCCCAAAGCGTATTTGAGAGGCCCCAGAGCCTAAAAGAATCCGCACCGTATTTCTCCAGGATGTCTTCAAGCGGGACAAAGTTCCCCACAGATTTGCTCATCTTTTCTCCCTTATCATCCACAAAGAAACCATGCATGATTACTCTCTTGTAGGGGCATTTCCCATTTTTTACAATGCCTGAGCCAAGCAGGGAATAAAACCATCCCCTTATCTGGTCCTGCCCTTCGAGTATACAGTCAGCCTGGCCATAAACCCCCTTTTCTTTCTTATCCAGGGAAGCCCATACACTATTTCCTGAATCAAACCATACATCCAGTACATCCGGGACCCTGGCCATTTCCCCTCCGCACGCTGGGCATTTGAATTTCTTTTCATCTATATACGGCCTATGGAGCTCCTTTACTTCACCAAGTTCCTTCCTGCTTGAGATTACTTTGAGCTCTCCGCATTCCGGGTTTTCGCACTTCCAGATTGGAAGCGGGATTCCCCAATACCTCTGCCTTGAAATGCACCAGTTGGGTGCATCTCTCACAAAATCCTTGAACCTGCTGCGCGCAAATTCCGGCTGCCATATTGTGTTCTCAGTCTCCCTCAACATTTTATCCTTGAGCTTGGAAACTTCAATGAACCATTGCTGTGTAGTGAGGAATATAAGGGGTGTTTTGCACCTCCAGCAATGCGGGTATCTGTGCTTTATCCTGGATTCAAAAAGAAGAAGGCCAACCTCTTTTAGCATTTCAATTATTTTTGGGTTGGCTGCACGCACATTCTTGCCTTTAAGCTTGCCTGCTTCTGCAGTGTAATTGCCCTGGAGGTCCACTGGGCAGAATGGCTCTATTCCAAACCTTTTTCCAATGATGAAATCCTCGGGGCCATGGCCGGGTGCAGTGTGCACAAGGCCTGTTCCTTCTTCAAGTGTAACGTATTCATCACTCAGCACTACCTTCCTGTCTGCCTCTTTTTTGATGACGTTCTGGAGGGGGTGCTCATATTCCACTTTCTCAAATTTCTTTCCGATGAATTCTTCAAGCACTGTTCCGGTTTCATCTAGCAATTCAAGCAGGTAGTCCATCCTGTCTTTTGCAACAATCCAGACTTCATCCCCAACTTTTACGCGTACATAAAGAAGGTTGGGGTGAACCATCACGGCCATGTTCCCCATAAGAGTCCAGGGCGTTGTGGTCCAGATTATAAGGAACTCATTATCCCTGCCTTTTATGCGGAATTTCACAAATATGCTTGGGTCGGTTTCCTCCCCGTATTCCAGTTCATAGTTTGCCATCGGGCTTTCGCACCGGTAGCAGTACGGAAGGACATATACTCCCTGGGTAAGCAAGCCCTGCTCATGCGCTTTGGCAAGGGTGTCCCATACGCATTCAATATAATCATCTTTGTAGGTGAGGTACGGGTTATCCCAGTCCATCCATACTCCCAAGCTCTGGAATTGGTTGCCCATTACGCCAATATATTTTGTTGCGAACTTCTTGCACTTGCCTATGAATTTTCCTATTCCATATTCTTCAATTTGCTGCTTGTTCTTTATTCCAAGCTCTTTTTCCACCTTAACCTCTATTGGGAGGCCATGGGTATCAAAACCCGGCTGGGACCTTACATTGTATCCTTTGCCTCTCCAGAACCTGCAGATTGCATCCTTTATGCATTTGTTCCAGCCAGTTCCTGGATGAATCTGGCCTGTTGCATACGGAGGGCCGTCTCCAAAATAATACTGCTCTCCCTTTTTGCGGGAATCCACTACCTTCTCGTAAATATCTTCCTTTTTCCAGAAATCAAGAACTTCCTTCTCGATTTTCTTGTGGTCATACATTATCAATACACCTTTCACTTCTTCAATATAAAAGAGAATAGAAAAAAGAATAAAAAAGAATGTCTCAGAATACCTTTTCCCCTACAAACACTTTTATTCCATTCGGTGTGAGCTTGAATGGGATTTTCTCCTTCAGGTGGTTTGTTCCCCTCATCTTGTACACTTCAATGGCTTTTACCCTCTGCTCTCCCTTTCCCAGATTATACAGGTTAATTATTCCATCCATTACAAAGTGCTCGATGTCGAATTTTGAAGTTGCAAGGTCCTGATTCGAGGCTTCCACAGTCATTAATGCAGTTATGTCAAGGTTCCGCAGCAGGGAAAAGAACTCAAACATCGTCTGCCGGTACTCGCACTCATCCTTAAATGCAAGGCGCACCATGGTTGAAGAGTCGATTACTGCCCTTTTTATGTCGTTATTTGCAATCTTTTCTTCCAAAAGCTCTGCAATATCTTCAAGCAGCAGTTTATCTGGCTTCACTATCTCCATTTTTTTGGAGGAAATCAAGTCTGCCATATCCGTAAATCCGGGGAATGTTACGGACATGTTCTCAACAATGTCTTCGGGCGTCTCCTCGAGTGAGATGTACACTCCGTTTTCGCCCATCTGGGCTCCCCTGTAGATATACTCAAATGAGAATGAAGTCTTGCATGCTCCCGGGCCTCCGTTTACCGCGATATGCCTGTGAATGGGAATGCCCCCATTGAGGACTTCATCCATGCCTGTAATTCCTGTTTTTACCCTTTCCATATAATCACTCTTGGAAAGCTTTCATAGAGAGTATTTATATTCTTAATTACCTAAACCCTATATGGATGGGTGGCACTTATGGAAACAGATTTCCTTCCGTGGACAGAAAAATACAGGCCTAAATCGCTTTCAGAAGTAGTTGGGCAGGAAGAAACAGTAAAATCCCTTGCTGCGTTTGTGAATGCAAAGAATATGCCGAATATGCTTTTTGCAGGGCCTCCGGGAATAGGAAAAACCACTGCAACACTTGCGCTTGCACGGGATTTGTATGGTAAGGATATTGAGGGAAACCTGTTAGAACTGAATGCATCAGATGAGCGGGGCATTGGAATCGTGCGCGGAAAGATAAAGGATTTCGCACGCAGTGTGTCCATGCAGGGAGTGCCCTTCAAACTGATTTTTTTGGATGAGGCAGACGCCCTCACTCCTGATGCACAGCACGCACTTAGGAGAACGATGGAGATGTATTCTTCTGTGACGCGTTTTATTTTAAGTTGCAACTACTCATCCAAGATTATCGAGCCTGTGCAGAGCAGATGTGCGGTTTTCCGTTTTCTTCCTCTTGCAGATTCACAAGTGTATAAAATGATTAAGCATGTTGCAAAAAAGGAGGGCCTCGAAGTTGATGGGAAGGCGGAGGAAGCGATTGCTTATGTTTCCGGAGGGGACATGAGAAAGGCGATTAATGCACTGCAGGGCGCGGCAATCCATTCAAATAAAATTACGGAAGATTTGGTTTACAAAATTTCTTCGCGGGCGCGGCCCAAGGAAATCCGCGAAATGGTGGATGCGGCATATGGGGGGAGGTTCCTGGATGCCCGGAAGATGCTGCTGGACTTAAGTACACAATACGGGCTTTCCGGCTCTGATATTATTCTGCAGATTTACAGGGAAATTGTGAATCTGGAAATTCCTGAGAAAAAGAAGGTTATGCTTGTGGACAAAGTTGGGGAATATGATTTCAGGCTGGTTGAAGGCGCAAATGAGCATATTCAGATTGAAGCGCTCCTGGCACAGATAATGCTGCTGGGGATGGAATAATAAGAAAAGCAGGAAGAATTGGTACTCATGCCCTTGCTTTCTTTTTTGGTTTCTGCGGCTCCAGCTGTGCGGTCTGCAGGAAGAACCTGGTGCTATTTCCTGATTTTTTCAAAAGATTCTCAAGATTTTTATTCATTACCTGTATGCCCACAACCTGGCCCTGCTCACTATCAGTATCATGGATAAACGGGCTGACCTTTTTCCCGCCTTCAATTAGGAATGTGAAATCGTTCCCTTCACCTTCAAAATAGCCTGCACTCTTCAGGTCCTTGCGGAGATCAGCTACGGAAATCACGTCCATGTTCATATCAAAGAGGGTTCCCTTGGATTTGGCTGCGGCCACGGTGGAGCTTCCACGCTCATAAGGTTTCCCGGCAAGAAGCTTGTGCTCGTGCTGCTGGATTATCCGCTTTACCGCTTCATTATTAGTTGTTATTTCATAGCTGGTTGTAAAGAAACCTTTGGATTCTACTTCATAGGAATTTGGTTTTATTGGAGGGTCAATAGTGGCAAGATCGATTTTTATTGCATTGAATGCTGCACTGCTAACTTCGTATTTTGTTTCGGCCATAGAATCTCCCTAATATTAATGTAGGCTTTAAGTTTAAAAAAAGGATTGCCCACCTGATGAATTTGGCACAATCGCTGAGTGTGTTCTATAAGCAGGATTTATGCATTAGTTTAGGATTTGAAAAAAGAAGTAATTTTTGCAAAAAAAGATTCGTCCTTTTCTTGCTTTTTCCCGGGTTGCGGGTCTTTTGCCCTCAAATGCAAAAGTTCAAGGCTTGATTCAATTTCCCGCAGTTCCGCTTCCAGTTCCTCTTTTGAATATTTTGAGAGCTCTTTTTTCTTTGCTTCCATCCTATTTTTCTTTTCGTATTCTTTTTTGCAGGAAAGTTTTTCTTTGCTTGAAGATTTTATCTGCTCAACAATCTCCCGCGCGCCTTTGATTTTTTGTGCATAAAAAGCCATCACTTCCCCGTTTTCAGCATTCACCGCGAGGAAGTTTGTTTGTTTAAGCTTATGCAGTGTTTCAAACAAATTTTTGTTCCCCACTATTGTTCTTTTGAATTTGGAAGTTTCAGGGCAAATGTGAGAAATTCTTTTTTCACTGGCATTAAACAGCTCGCAAATTTGGCCCACTGTGTATTTTCCAAGGGCAGGATATTCAGAAAAGAAATGTTGTATTTCCCCTATTTTTTCTTTTTCAGTGGAAGTATTGAACTGGGCAGTTACTACATATTCATTTTCAAGCAAATCACTTATTGGCTCCAAAGAGAGGGAAAGCAGGTAAGTTGCCCTGATTTGCTCCAGTTTTTCCAGGTTGCCCAGTATTTCTTCGTATTTGCGGGCTTTTTCCAAATTAATTGCCTGGCTTTCCAGCCACAGCATATCAGCCAATATTTTGTTAATCCTGTGTTCTTCCCTTTTGAGCATCTGCTCTTCATCTTCCAGCTTCTCCTCTGATTGTTCATATTTTTTGTTTAATTCAAGGAGATCCTGGAAATATTCGAATTCTTTCTTTGCAAGCAGCATTTTATTTTTTTTAATTAATTTGGTAATCGATACAAATTTCTTTCCTGTTTCTTCTGAAATGCTGCCCTGGTCAAACTCAACTATAATAT
>DAOUYQ010000065.1 GCA_030666035.1 Microcaldota archaeon | reverse complement strand
AGAAGGAAACGGCTTCATGATTGCACTCTGCAAAGACAAGCAGAGAACGTATTCCCAGAAAAATGCATGCCCTGAGCACGGAGTATCCTTAGGGGAATTGCAGCCAAGGGATTTCTCATTCAATTCTCCCTTTGGGGCATGCCCTGAGTGCCACGGGCTTGGATTTAAAATGGAATTTGACCAGGACTTGATAATCCCGGATAAATCCCTCTCCCTTTGGGATGGTGCAATAACCTGTTTCAGCAGGCTTATGGAAGGGGGCTGGAGGGCCCGGCAGATTTTTGAAGTTGCAAAAAAGCATGAAATCCCCATAAAAATCCCGGTCTCGGAAATCCCAGAAGAAAAACTAAACATCATCTTCTATGGAACAAAAGAGAAAATGCAATTCACCTACAAAAGCAAAAAAAGGAAAACCCAATACAAGTACCGCTCTAGGCATGAGGGAATAATTCCCCTATTGGAGCGCTTATATCACCAGACCGAATCAGAGCGAAGAAGGGAGGAAATCGCAAAATTCATGCGTGAGAAAACCTGCCCGCTCTGCAACGGGGCAAAGCTCAAAAAGGAAATGCTCGCAGTCACACTCGCAAACAAAAACATAATTGAATTCACCACCCTCCCAATTGCAGCAGCACGGGCATTCACTGAAGAGTTAAAGCTTACAAAGGCAGAGGAAAAAATCGCAACGCCCATACTCAGGGAAATAAATTCCCGGCTTGAATTCCTGGAGAATGTAGGGCTCTATTACCTCACCCTGTCCCGGGAGAGCGCAACCCTGTCCGCCGGGGAATCCCAGCGAATCCGCCTTGCAACCCAGATAGGCTCCAACCTAAGCGGAATAGTATATGTCCTGGATGAGCCTTCAATTGGATTGCACCAGCGGGACAATTCAAAGCTTCTCTCCACTCTTAAAAAATTGCGGGACCTTGGAAACACGCTCGTAGTAGTTGAGCATGATGAGGATACTATGTGGGAATCCGACCACATAATTGATATGGGCCCGGGCGCAGGAAGGCTTGGGGGAAAAATTGTTGCAGAAGGAACAGTTTCGGAAATCATGGCAAACAGAGGTTCCCTAACCGGAGACTACCTTGCAGGAAGAAAATCAATTCCAATTCCAGCGAGCAGGAGAAGCTCCTCCGCAATGCTCACTTTAGTCGGTGCAGAGCAAAACAACCTCAAGAACATAAGGGGGGAATTCCCGCTTGGAAGCTTAATCTGCATCAGTGGCGTTTCGGGCTCAGGAAAATCCTCCTTAATTACTGAAACTTTATATCCTGCAGTCTCAAACGAGCTTAACCGCTCAAAACTTAAAGCCGGCAAATACAAAAACATCCACGGGCTCTCCAACCTGGATAAGGTAATTATGGTTGACCAGGCCCCAATTGGAAGGACTCCCCGCTCAAACCCGGCAACCTACATTGGGGCATTCACCCCAATTCGGGAACTATTTGCAAAAACCCCTGAATCAAGGGCAAGAGGGTATGCCCCTGGAAGATTCTCATTCAATGTCCCGGCAGGAAGATGCGAAAACTGCCAGGGAAACGGCCTCATAAAAATAGAGATGCACTTTTTGGCGGATGTATATATCCCCTGTGAAGTATGCAAAGGAAAAAGGTACAATTCCCAAACACTGGAAGTTGAATACAAGGGAAAAACAATTGCAGATGTACTGGAATTAAGCGTAAATGAGGCACTTGAATTCTTCAGGAATATCCCCCCAATAAAAAACAAGCTCCAAAGCGTTGTGGATGTGGGATTAGGCTACATCAAGCTCGGGCAGCCCGCAACAACCTTATCTGGTGGGGAAGCACAAAGGGTAAAACTTGCAGCTGAGCTTTCCAAAAAATCAACCGGAAAAACACTCTACATCCTGGATGAGCCTACAACTGGATTGCACTTTGATGATGTAAATAAGCTCCTCTCTGTCCTCCAGAGATTGGTTGACCTGGGCAACTCAGTAATAATAATCGAGCACAACCTGGATGTCTTAAAGAATGCAGACTGGATAATTGACCTGGGGCCGGAAGGGGGAATTGATGGGGGCAGAATTGTAGGAAGGGGAACCCCGGAAGACCTGATAAATTCAGGCACCTATACAGGAGCCTACCTAAAACTTGCAATGAAAAAGAAAGAGGAAATCAAAGTATGAGCAAATTTGTTTTTAAGCGCACAGATTACCCCACAAAGCCCGGAGCCTACATAATGCGCGATAAATCCGCAAATGTAATCTATGTTGGAAAGGCAGCAAACATCCGGAGCAGGCTAAGCAATTATTTTTCCCGCCCCGATACTTCAAAAACAGCAGCCCTCGTTTCCAAAATAAATTCAATTGACTTTATCATTACAAAAAACGAAAGCGAAGCATTAATCCTTGAAGCAAACCTAATCAAGAACTACCTCCCCCACTACAACATCCTCCTAAAAGATGCAAAGCATTTCTCCTACCTCGCAATAACCGATGAGGATTTCCCCCGCCTCCTAATTGCAAGGAAGAATTCAAAAGGGAAATTCAGAATCAAGGCAAAGCGCTTTTTTGGCCCATATGTTGAAGCAACTAAACGCGCAATATCTGCAGGGTATTTGCGCAGGCTCTTCAAGCTCCGCCTTTGCAAGCACCTCCCCAAAAAAGAGTGCCTCCAGTACCACATTGGAAACTGCGATGGCCCCTGCATCGGAAAAATAAGCAAAGTTGATTACCGGAAAAATATTGAAGCCCTCACCCGCGTGCTGGAAGGCTCCCGCAGCGAAAAAGCAATCCTAAAAAACCTGGAAAAAAGAATGAAACTAGCTGCAAAAAAACAGGATTATGAACTGGCCGCTGCAATACGGGACCAGATAGATGCCTTAAAAATATTCTTTGAGCGCCAGTCTGTGGAAACCCCGGGGCGATACGACGAGGATTACCTATTCTTCCAGCGCTCAGGAAACACCCTCTTTGTGCAGGAACTGCAAAGCAGGAGGGGAATAATTTCCGCAGGGCAAAAGCATTCCGCAAAAATCAATTCCCAGGAAGGCCCTGAAGTTGCATTTTTGCTCCAGCACTATTTGGATTCCCCACTCCCGCAGCGCATCTACACCAACCTTACTGCAAAACAGATGAAGAACCTGAATGCCGCACTAAAAGCAACTTCATTCAAAAAGCCTTCAATTGCAAAGCAAAAAATCCTAAAAATTGCCGCAGACAGCCTGATTCCCAAAGAGCTTGCAGCTTCCATCCTGGAACTAAAGGATGCCCTGAACCTGCCCAAAAACCCAATAGAAATTGAAACCTTTGATGTTTCCACCTTATTCGGAAGCGGCACAGTTGGCTCCATGGTGCATTTCTCCAATGCAAAGCCAAACAAAAACCATTACCGCAAATTCAAAATCAAAAAGGCCAGGAAACAGGATGATTACGCAGGAATCAGGGAAATAGTAAGCAGGAGATATTATGGCCTCCTCAAAAAAAACGAGCCCCTGCCCGACCTGGTTCTTATCGATGGGGGCCCCGGGCAATTAAATGCCGCAATGCAGGCCCTGGAGGAACTGGAAATAGAAATCCCAATCTGCTCTATTGCAAAAAGAGAAGAGCTAATTTACCTTCCCAACAAAACCCGCCCGGTTTCCCTTCCAAAAAAAAGCAGGGCACTCCAATTATTGCAAAGGTGCAGGGATGAAGCGCACCGCTTTGCAATCACTTATCACAGAAAAAGAAGGAAAATGGAAAAGGGGGCATGAGCCTTTATTAATTTTGGGCTTCTGAGCTATTTTTGCACGGTGATATTAATGGATAAAGAAGTTACTGGGTACATAGAAAAGCAAAAGTCTCCCCAGAAGGAAATCTGCCAGAAATTAAGGAAGATTATTTTCAAAACCTTCCCAAATATTGCTGAGGAGATGAAGTGGGGCGTACC
Organism: Microcaldota archaeon; assembly: GCA_030666035.1. GTDB lineage: Archaea > Micrarchaeota > Micrarchaeia > Anstonellales > Bilamarchaeaceae > CAIKOA01. The sequence goes on along the minus strand of DAOUYQ010000065.1, from coordinate 1,671 downwards.
CTCGTATGGGGATGGCAGGTATTATTTTGTCGCACTTAAAACCCACGTAAACCTTGGTTTTTCCTTGAAAGGCTTAACCAAGAAAGAGCAGGAACAATTTGACGGGGGCGGAAAAACAATGAAGCACCTGGAATTCCCTTCTTTAAAAGAGATAGATGAAAAGAAAATTGCAAAATTGCTCAAACTGGTAATGAAAAAATGAATGCTCAGGAACCTTATCAATTACCCCAACTGTTTCCGTACTCTTCTTTCCAGAAACGCGCTGTACCCCTGCGCTTTCCCCTTACTCAGGCAGATGAGCACAAACTCACTAAGAATATTTGAACTTTTCTCACGCAACAGTTTCAAAACATTCACTTCTTTTTCTGCACATTCCCTTAATTCTTCTTCTGATTCCGGTTTGAAGCTAAGTTCTGCAGGGAATTTTCCATCATCCCTTACAATCAATTCGTATCTGTCCTGGTCAAACAAAGAGGCCATATTTCTATGTGCCCCGCCCCTGGGAATTACAAATGCCCTGTACCCATGCTTGGAGAAGAGTGCACCAATCAATTTCATTACCCGGATATCCCTTAACTCCACGCTTTTTGCCCTGGCATCTATTATTTTCATCATCAGTTCTGGCGCATCTTCCCGGTTGAGGCTTGATGTTAGTTCCAGCAGCATGTTTTCCCAATATGCATCGAGCAAACTTGCTTCAGCATTAGGCTGCTCTAAGATGCAGATTATTGGTTTGAAGGCCCCTCATTTAACCGGAGGATTTTTTCTTCAAAACCCCATGCAAATGGAATGCGCCCTTCTGGATTTTTCCCCTCATTTATAGTCTGGTTGAAGGCACTTTGGATCTGGGCCCTCCGCATGCGCATCCCGTATTGAAGCAGGAGGCAAAATGCATCTTTTTCTTTTTCATCCTTTAGCAACTCCCGCACTAGCCCTTCCCTTACATCCCCGCTGAACTCAGATACATGGTGTGCAGACTCCAGTATTACTGCAATTTTTCTCCCCTCATTCGCATTTTTCTCAAGAAATGGGGAAACGGTTTTCCTGAAGAATCGTTGGTTTCCTTTTTGCCCCTGGGGCCCACGGTGTTTTCCAAACGCGAAGAGGATAGGGCATTTTTCCATAATTATTTATATATTGCAACATTTATTAACCTTTCATTTCCAGAACCCAGTGTGTATCCACAGACTGCCGGGAATGCCTCATTTTCCACACACGCAGGCGTTTTCCGCTCCTATTTTAGGAAGGAAGGCGCACGATAAATGCAAAAGGAGCAGCATAACCCTGCCCCTTAAAAATAATGCCCTCCTTCCACATATTGGTGTGGATTATGGAAAATCCTTCAGAAGAACCAAAAGGGCCAATTTGCCAGAGCTGCGGAATGCCGCTGGAAAAGCCAGAAGATTTTGGGACCAACGGAGATGGCACTCCAAATGATGAGTTCTGCAGCATGTGCTACCAGAATGGAGCCTTTACTGAACCAGATATCTCCATGAGGGAGATGATAGAAAAGGTAGCTCATATGCTGGAGAAGCACGTGAAACTTCCAAAAGCCAAGGCAGAGCAGATAGCAAAAGAAACAATCCCCAAGCTCAACCGCTGGAGATCATACGGAACTGAATACCTCTGAATTTTGGGAAATTCGTCACTTGGTTTTCACGAATACCGGGA
>DAOUYQ010000041.1 GCA_030666035.1 Microcaldota archaeon | reverse complement strand
ACCGGAATATTCTGGCCTTACGCTGGAGGAAGCGATAGCAAAGAGAAGGTCTGTGCGGGATTTTAGTGAAGAAAAGATTACGCTTGGGGAACTTTCGGTAATTCTGTGGGCAGGGCAGGGAATTACGAGTGATTGGGGGGGAAGAGCTGCTCCTTCAGCAGGGGCTTTATACCCAATTGAATTGTATGTTGTTCCGAATAAGGTTGAGGGGGTGGGTTGCGGAATTTACAAGTATGTTCCAGAGGGGCATAAGCTTGTGCTGGTAAAGGAAGGGGATTTTAGGAACGAAGTCGCTGATGCTGCACTTGGGCAGGAGAGTGTGCGGGATGCAGCGGTTGTGATTGTAATGAGTGCAGTGCGCGAGAGAACAGCCGGAAAGTATGGGGAGAATGCGGATAAGTATATTGCTATGGAAGCAGGGCACATAAGCGAAAATATTCTGCTTGAGTGTGTTTCGCTTGGGCTCGGGGCGGTGCCGGTTGGGGCGTTTGTGCAGAGGGATATGGATGAGATTCTTGGGCTGGAAGAAGGGGAGAGTTCGCTTTACATAAATGCGATAGGGAAAGTTTAGGGCCTGGTGATTTTTGCCAGGAAAAAGCCCTCGCTCTGGAATTTGTGTGGGTAAATTCTTCTTGCATTTTTGAGCTCGCTCCCAAAATCGGGGAGACCTGGCTCTGAGTTGGGAATTCCCGCTATTTGCTCAAGTTGGGCATCCTCGTTTTTCTCCAAAAGCCGTGAAACCGGGAGCTCGTTTTCTTCCGGGGAATATGTGCATGTGGAATAGATTAATGTCCCTCCGGGTTCCAATCTGCTGTATGCCCTGCGCAGGATTGCGCTTTGCAGTGCAGAGATGTTCCGTGAGTACAATTCACCCCACCATTGGTAAGCGGATTCATTGCTTCCTAAGCCTGAGCATGGGGCATCTACTAAAATTTTATTGAATTTGTGGGAGGTTGTAAACCTTCCCCCCTCCTGGTTCATAGTTGTTGTGTTGATTACCCCCAGGCGCTCCAGGTTATTTACAAGGGCGCTTATCCTTCCCTTGTTTTTGTCATTTGCAAGGATTACTCCCTGGTTTTGCATTAGGGCTGCGCATTGGGTGGTTTTGGAGCCGGGGGCTGCACAGATATCCAAAACCCTGTCTCCGGGCTTTGGGTTGAGTATGTGCGGAGGCAGCATGGAGGAGAGGGATTGGGTGTGCATCCAGCCTGTTGCATAATCTATTGTGTTTCCCAACCCGGCTTCCGGGGGAACTTCTACCTTAAATGCATAATCTAAGAAAGTTGGGCCCAGCTTTAATTTTGTCCAGCTTAGGTATTTTTCTGGAGTGGTTTTGAGGGTGTTTGCCCGCAAATAATATGGAAGGCTTTGCTGTGCAGCCAAGCAGGCTTCTGCATCAGTGTATTGATTGAGCCAGCTTAGGTATTGTGGTTTCTCCATTAAGATGAATTTGGAAGGCTAGGGATTAAAAGGAGAAATCATGCAGTGAGCCTGCGCCCTTTCTTTGGGATTCTCTTTGGAGTGAGCGAAGCTATATCCTGGGAGGCAGCTTCTTTTGTGAGTGATGTGTGCGCTTTTTTGGCTGTTTCCCTCAAAGGCGCTTCAAGCTCCTGATTATTTGAGATGGATTCCAGGCGCTCAGCTTCCCCAAGTTTTTCCAATCCTTCTATTGCAAGCTTTCTTGTTTTTAGTGAGTAATCGGGATTGGTGAGAATATCATCATGGTAGAACTCTATTAGGTTTTCCCTATCAGAATCACTCAGGGGGTTAAGTTTCAGGATTGCTTTTAGTGTAGCCTCGCAGATCACGTTAGGCTCTTCGGGAGAAATGAAATCCACCAGGGCTTTTATTGTTGCATTGTCCCAGAGCCCAATGCTAGCAGGCACATCCCCCAGCTTTGCCAAGCCATCCAATGCAAGTTTTCTTGCCTTTAGGGAATATGCAGGTTTTCCTGTTGTGTAGAGCCTTCCCATCTCTTCATCGAATTCAAATCCTTTTGAAATGAGCAAACTTTCGTAAAAGTCCACCTGCGCTGATTTGTCTGTACTGCCCTCAGCTTTAAGCTTGAGCATAATTTTAAGCGCACTCTCATAAATATTCTGGGGCTGCTTGGAAGAAATTGTATTGCGCAATGCAGTGAGGGCAAGGTTTTCGTTTTCATCATTTTGGGTTGAGACTACGTTTCTAAGCCTGGCCAATCCTGCCAGTGCAAGCTTTTGGGATTTGAGTGAGTAAGTTGGGCCTTCCAGGGGAATTTCCAGGATATTTTGGTAAATTTTTACTAATGCTTCTTTTTCTGCATCATCCGCAGGGGCAAGCTTCAGCATTGTTTTCAATGCTTTTTCATAGAGCTCTTTTGGCTGCTCCAGGGAAATAAAATTGCGCAGGGCAGTTATTGTGAGGTTTTCCTTGCGCTCTTCTTCCTCATCAGGTTTTACAATTACGTTTTTGAGCCTGGCCAATCCTCTTAATGCCCTCAATTTTTCTTTTTTTGCAGAGTCTGGGGACAGGAGTATGCTTTGGTATTTTTGGGCTTGTTTTACCTTGCGTGGGACGCGGGGGGAATCTTTTGCCATTTTAGGCACCATAGATATATTCGGGGGCACGATTTTAAAGAGTAAAGGGACAGAATTTTAGCAATGGTAAAAGCAAGGGGCAGGGCTGCCCGTGTAAAAAAGAGTGATGGGCAGAAAACCAAGAATAAGCTGAAGGAGCTTGGGCTAATTGATGAGGTGCGCATGATTGAGAGTGATGGGAAGTATGTTTACATTCCTGTTTTGGAGGGGAAAGGGCTTGGGAAATTTGAAATTGTGGAAATTGAATTAGAGGGAAGGGAGAAAAGGAAGGGGTTTAGGGAATTGCTCGCAGAACGCTTCGGAGAGGAGAATGCAAAGGGGGTTTTGTCTTCTTATGATGTTGTTGGGGATATTGCAATTGTGCAGATTCCCAAGGAACTGGAAGCGCATGAGGAGGAGGTTGGGAAACTGCTGCTTAAGGGAGACAATAAAGTAAAAGTGGTTTTGAAAAAGGCTGGGGGAAGGGAAGGGGAATTCAGGGTTACTAGACTAAAGCATCTTGCAGGGGAGGGGCGCACTGAAACTGAATATGTGGAGAATGGGGTGCGCATGAAGCTGGATGTTTCCAAAGTTTATTTTTCACCGCGCTTAAGCCATGAGCGCAAAAGAATTATGGGGGAAGTGCGTGATGGGGAAAATGTTCTGGTTTTGTTTGCAGGGGTGGGGCCATTTGCGCTGGAAATTGGGAAGGCGCATCCTTCTGCCAAAGTAGTGGGGGTGGAATTGAACCCAGAGGCAGTGGCTTATTTTAAAGAGAATATTAAGCTAAACAAACTGGAGAATGTTTCAGTTGAATTAGGGGATGCAAAGGAAGCAGTAAAAGAGAAGTTTGTTTCCTGGGCGAACCGGATTGTGATGCCCCTTCCAATGGGAGCCGAAGAATTCCTGGATACTGCATTTCTTGCTGCAAAACCAGGATGCGTTGTGCACTTTTATAGGATGGTGGAACGGGTTGGGGGGCAAAAAAGGGCAAATGAGAAAATTGGGCAGGCTGCAAAAAGAGCAGGAAGAGAGGTTGAGTTTATTTTTGAAAAAGAAGTTAGGCCTTATTCTGCCTCAACTGTGCAAATTGTGCTGGATTTTAGGGTTAATTAGGCCAAACCGAGCAAGATGGCCCCGATTGTGAATATGAAAATTCCTGTAGTTATTGGGGGGAGCGCTGGGAGCACCGCGTGCTCTTTCCAGGCCATATAAAGGACAAAGAGGGTTCCCAGGGTTGCACCGCAGAATGCAAAAAGTGCAAGTGTTGGGCTAATTGCATATGCAGCAACTTCTACCATTATTGGGAGGGAAAGGTCTCCTGTTCCCAAATCAAGGCGGGATTTTTTTCCGCTCGGAAGGGTTTTTTCTGCAGAGATTGTAAATGCCATGTCCCGCTTCACAATCTCATTGGCCATTGTAACCATGTGCTTGGTCTTGAATACAGAAATGTAATCGTATATTGCAAGGATGAATATGAAGATAAGGGCTGTTGTGAAGCCAAATGTGAAGCCAAAAACCGCGCCTGCGCCAGCACTGGAAAGTATTGCAGCTGCGTTCTTGAGCTGGTGGAAAATCTGCTTGAGTATTGCAAAAATCATGCCGCAGAGAACTGCAACCACCATGGATTCCAGCGTAAGGGAAAGCAGTGGCTTTATTATTGCATAGAAAAATACTGAAGAAGTGGCACTTATTACTGCAATTTCCAAAAGCGTAAAAAGCAGGGAGATGTGGAGGCGATGGAGAATTATGAATATCATCGCTCCACAAAGGACAGCTAATACGAAGTAGATAAGTGTGGCTCCGCCCACATCCACAACCATCAGGTTGCCAATATACTCATTGGTAAGTGCATCCTCCACTATATATGCACCTGTGTAGACACCAAGCACCTGCGTGACAATAAACATAATCAGGAGCATTAAATAGAGCCGCATCGGGAGGATAGTGTAGGGGAGGAAATAAAAAGGCTACTTTAGCCCGATTTCTGCAATTATTATTTTTCCTGTTTTCTCCATTCCTGCTTTTATTTCTCCAACTTTTGGAGCCTGGATGCAGATTGTTGCATCTGGTTTTACTGCATCTGAGTCGGTAACTCCTGTTTCTGCATCCATTCCGGTTGGGACATCTATGGAGACTTTGTATGCAGAAATGGAGTTGAAAAGAAGGCATGCGTCTTTTATCTTTCCTCTTAGGGGAAGCCGGACCCCGATTCCCAGAAGCGCATCAACAATGACCTCCGGGGTTTCTGCTTTTGCCTCTTCCAGAGTGAGAATGGGAATTTTCTCGGCTGTTGTGCGTGCGAGGTTTTGTTTTGCAATATCTGTTTTGGGCTCAATTGGGATAACTATTTTTACTGGATTGTTTTTGGAGAGGTAAAAGGCACAAACAAGGCCATCTCCCCCATTGTTTCCCGGGCCGCAGAAAATCAGGATGCTTTTGCCGGTTCCTAATCTTGATTCGATAAGATTGGCGCAAACCAATCCGGCGCGCTCCATTAATTCAAGGACAGTGGTTCCACTGGAGATTGCTTTTTCTTCCAATGCGCGCATTTCTTCGATGCTCAGGGAATCCATGGAATCATTTCCCAACTAAGGCAATCCAGCCGGGCTCCTTTTCATATATTTCTCCCGTGCGCTGGAGCTCGAAAAGGATGCGCTTGGCTGCTGCCGCATCAAGCCCGGCTGCTTCAGCTTCCTCGAGGACTTCCTGCTTGGAAACTGCTTCCTGCTCCCTGGTTTTTTCTTTGATTATATCCAGGATGCTCTCGATTTTTTCAATTTGGGAGCGGGCTTTTCCGCTTGTAATTATGTCTACATCCAAGCGGCCGGTTTCCTGGTCGGTAAGTATTTTTCTAAGAACATAGTCGAGAAGCTCAGTAGCAACTTTTGCATCTGCAAGCTCAACCTCTTGTGAAAGCCGCATTTTTGCATGTGCTTCTGCAAGCCGCACCAATCCTTCAAGGTAACGGGGGGTTATGGGAACAGAGCCACTGGATTTTCCCTTTCTCCTCAAATCCAGGTAAAATTCCTTTATGCAGTCCTTTGCTGCATTGGTCAGGATAGGATGGATGTACCTGCGTGAATAGGCAATGTATTTGCGGAGGGTTTGCTTGTCCAGCATATCCTCTTCCATTACATATGTTCCTTTTGCAGCTTCAATATGTGAGGAAAGAATGTGTTCTGCAAGGCCCAGGTCTTTTTCCTCATCCAAAACATCAATTATGGGGAATATAAGGTCAAAGCGGGAGAGCAGTGAAGGGGGGATATCAAACTGGTCCGCAAGGTTCTTGGTTTGGTTGAACCTTCCATGCTTTGGGTTTGCGGCCGCGACTATTGCGGTTTTTGCCTTGAATTTTGCAACAATTCCTGCTTTTGCTATTGATACTGATTGGCTTTCCATAACTTCGTGGAGGGAGGCACGGTCATCCTCATCTATTTTATCAAACTCATCAATTGCAGCCATTCCTCCGGATGAGAGAACCAGGGCACCTGCTTTTAGGGTCCAGCCTCCATCTCCTAGCTCGTCTTTTTCTGCGGAGGCGGTATTATGCACCAAAATTCCATTTGCCCAAAACGCATGGCTGCCCTCAACAGTAAGATCATATACCATCTCATTTTTGGCAGGTTTTGTAGTTACAATAGAAACAATCCTATCCCAATAAACATCTGATTCTGAGAGAATTCTTAGCCATTCTGCTTCGGGTTTATCACTTAATGCGTCGGCAATTTTGCGTAATTTTTTTCTTCCTGCGCATTTTCCGACCTTGCAATATTGTGGATGTAGCTCTCGTGCAGAAAGGCGATACTTCTGTTTAATTTTAGATAATGCATCTGAAACCGGAACCACATCAGTATTTGGATTTTCTGATTCGCTTGGGAGAGCTTCAAGTGCATTGCGTTTCTTTTTACTGGTAAAATGGATGTATTTTTTGAATTTTTGGAAATTGGGCGCACCCCTCATTTCCACCTGGAACTGATTATGCCTGCTCTCTACCCGCTTTCCATTTATGAAAGTAACCTGGCCTTTTTTATTGCGAATGCGGAGCGTAGCGGTTATTCCCCACCATTCCAGCAGCAACAATACCTTGCGGGCCATCTTTTCGCTACAGGTAGTGATGCCTATTGAAGGAGAACCATTTTTGGGCCTGCTTACCCACCCATCACAATCAAATAGGGCCTGCAGGTACGCGGCCATGCATTCCTTTCCGCAAGAAACTAAAACGGGGGGAATATCAATTTTATGGGATTTCCTTCCCGAGGGGACCCCAAGGGCTGCAAGAAGCGTGGCTAACAATAATGAATTGATCCTCAGGCATGGAACGCGTTTTCCATCATCTGCCCGTATGGGGTCTGCCCCAAAAAGATTTTTCATGAGTGCCTTTGCAGGCTTCAGAAGTGTCTCATCTGAATTGTGGAAACGCACTGATGCAGTATCACCTGACTTGCTTATGTAGATGTCTCCATCTGCTGCGATAAGACCAGCAAAACGGGCTAAGTCGGGGGTAACTGTTATGGGCAATGAAATCTCCTTTC
>DAOUYQ010000144.1 GCA_030666035.1 Microcaldota archaeon | reverse complement strand
CCCGTTTTCTCGTAATGTCTGTAATCCCAGGATTCGACGGCCAGAGCTACATTGAGGAAGTGGAGCCCAAGATTTCCAGGCTCAGGGAAGAATGCCCCAACCATGAAATCGAGGTAGATGGGGGAATTAATTTCGAAACTGCCCCCCGCGCAGCAAAAGCAGGCGCAAATATCCTCGCAAGCGCAAGCACAATTTTCCGTGCAGATAATCCCGGGGAGGCAATTAAAAAACTAAAAAAACTTGCAGATGAGGCCTGAAGACATGTCCAAAAAATTTCCAAGAGTACATGACCCAAAGAAGCTGAAACTTATTGCAAATATGATAAGGCGGGATGTTGTAGATATGCTCACAGAAGCAAAGTCCGGCCACTCAGCAGGCTCAATTGGCCTTGCAGACATATTCACTGCCCTTTACTTTAATGTACTCTACCATGACCCAAAAGACCCGGACTGGGAAGAGCGCGACCGCCTGGTGCTCTCCAATGGGCACGTATGCCCGGTAATGTATGCAGCACTTGCAAATGCAGGCTACTTCCCAAAAGAGGAATTGCTCACGCTCAGGAAACTTGGCTCCCGGCTGCAGGGGCACCCTCATAGGGGGAGCCTTCCCGGAATTGAAAACTCCTCCGGGCCCCTTGCACAGGGCTTCTCTATTGCAGTTGGGATGGCAATTGTTGCAAAGCGCGAACGCAAGCGCTGGAGGGTCTATACTGTAGTTTCAGATGGGGAGCAGCAGGAAGGCCAGGTATGGGAGGCTGCAATGCTCGCATCCAAGTATAATCTTGGAAACCTTACTGCAATAATGGACCGCAACAATATCCAGATTGATGGATTTACTGAAGAGATAAACCCGATTGAGCCAATAGCTGCAAAATACCGTGCATTTGGCTGGAACATAATTGAGGTCGATGGCCACAACATAAAGAAGCTCATTGATGCATGCAATGAATCCAAAGCAGTCTATGAGCGCCCCACAATGATTATTGCCCACACAATCCCGGGAAAGGGAATCCCATTCATGGAATTCCTAACAGAATGGCACGGAAAATCCCCAACAAAAGAGCAGGCCCTGGAAGCCCACAGGATACTGGAATTGGACAGGAGAGAAGTGGAGGAGGAGTAACATGGCAGTTCCTTATAATGAAAATCCAAAAGAGAAAAAAGCAACCCGTGATGGCTTTGGGAAAGCTCTTGTAGAAATTGGGGAAGCGGATAAAAATGCCTGGGTGCTTACTGCAGATGTCTCCGAGTCTACCCGCACACACTGGTTTGCAGAGAAGTTCCCAAGCAGGTTTGTGCAGGTGGGAATTGCAGAGCAGAACATGGCGGGTGCTGCAGCAGGAATCGCAACTTGCGGAAAGCAGGCATTCATCTCATCATTTGGTGCATTTTCCCCAGGGAGGAACTGGGAGCAGATTCGCGTTTCCATCTGTTACAATAATGTGCCCGTAATTATCCATGCCTCCCACACAGGAATTACAGTGGGCCCGGATGGCGCATCCCACCAGATGCTTGAAGATATTGCGCTTATGCGCACTCTCCCGAACATGAACGTGCTTGTTCCTTCAGACATGGACCAGGCAAAAAAAGCAACACACCTCCTTTATGAGCAGAAGATGCCCGGATACATGCGCACAAGCAGGGAGAAGATCCCCACCTTTACAAATGAAGATACCCCAATGGGATTAGGCAGCTCCAACCTCTTTATTGAAGGAGACGATGTTGCAATCCTTGCATGCGGGCCAATGGTATGGGAATCCCTTCTTGCAGCAAAAGAATTGAAAAAAGAAGGAATTTCCGCCTCAGTTGTGGACCTCTATTCAGTTAAGCCCATAGATAAGGAAATGATTGGAAAGATGGCAAAGAAAACCGGCTTGATTGTAACAGCAGAAGAGCATCAAGTGCATGGAGGAATGGGAAGTGCAGTAGCTGAAGTGCTTGCCCAAATGAAAACAGACGCTGTTTTGAAAATTCATGGAATCAACAACAGGTTCTGCGAGTCCGGAAGCGCAGCAGAGCTGATGGCAAAATACAAATTGGATTCATCTGGAATTGCAGAAGTGGTGAAGGAAGAAGTGAAGAAATTCAAAAGCTAGCGCCCAGCTTTCTCTTCTGAAAATAATTTTGGAAATCTAAGTAATACACGTCCAGCCAGTTGACCCATAAGTACTGCCATCATCAAAAAAGTAATCAGCCGTCCGAGTAGGTAATGTGCTGTTTCATCACTCCAACTTGGCAACTGCCCAGAAAGAAAGCTCCATCCAATAAACATTGTGATAAATATACTGGTGCCCATTAATATAGATATAAGTAAATTCTCTTTCCATCCCACACAGTTTTTCGAGAAGTAATATAACATCGCTGGCAGACATGCGATAAAAAATGCCACCCCAGAATTGGAGGACCCCAAGCTCCATTGGAACAGAATAGCTAATATGAAGACTATCATGGAGATTATGAAGCTTTTCCAATCTACTTTCATGATAGTTCATCTCAAGTACATTTAAAAATAATTGTTACATAACTTATTCAAACGGTTTTGAAAGGGTGAAAAACATGAAATTTTTTGTAGACACAGCTGATGTTGAAGAAATTAAAAAGGCAATGGAACTTGGAATGTGTGATGGGGTTACAACAAACCCCTCGCTCATATTGAAAGCAGGAAAAGACCACAAGCAGGTAATCGGGGAAATCTCTGAAGTTATTGGCGAGCGACCCATCAGCGTAGAAGCAATCTCCCTGGATGCTGAAGGCATGGTTAAAGAAGCAGAGGAGTTTGTAACTTGGGGCAAAAATATCGTAATCAAAGTCCCCATGACCAAAGAAGGCCTCAAGGCAGCACGCACCCTCAGGGAAAAGGGAATCAAGACCAATGTAACACTTGTATTTTCCCCCTCCCAGGCGCTTTTGGCAGCAAAAGCAGGTGCAGCGTATGTTTCCCCGTTTATAGGGAGGCTGGATGATATTTCCCAGGATGGAATGGGCCTTGTAGAAGAAATAATGGATATTTACGACAATTATGATTTCGAAACCCAGGTAATTGTTGCTTCAATCCGGGACCCAATCCATGTAGTTGAATCCGCAAGGCTCGGAGCTGATGTTGCAACAATCCCTGCAGCAGTAAT
>DAOUYQ010000095.1 GCA_030666035.1 Microcaldota archaeon | reverse complement strand
AACCTCATCGAGGTACAGAATAATAACTGAACCCATTGCAATCTGGAAAATTACAAGGGGCATTGCAATTTCCGGTGCAATTCCCTCTGCAAGCAGGACCCTCCCGGTCATTACGAATATAGTTGCCTCAACAAGTGCAATTACTATTGCAAGAACTTTCTGGAGTTCCTGGAATTTTATCTTCTGCTTTGGGTCCCGGGGGTCCAAATCAATAATCCCGGCTCCGGAAAATAGCTGCAGGAAAATGCTGGCCAACACAATCGGCCCGATACTTGTAGTCAAAAGGCTGCCAAAGTTAGATGCAGTAATCATCTGCAGGAAGTCAAACTGGCCGCCCATATCAGCCGCGCCCAATGCAATCACGTTGTACATTAAGAAGAAGATGAATAGGGCTATCCCTGTCCATATGAACCTGTCCTTTACATCCGGAGGCCGGACCGGAGGCTTAATCTCCGGAAGGTATTGCGCTAGTTTATGGCCAAAATCCAGAATTGCTCCCATCTTATTCACTCGATTTTAGAAATGTTTCCGCCCGCAGCCTTAATTTTTTCTTCGGCCCTGGCACTCCAGGAGATTGCCTTCACATTTACAGGGCGCATTATCCTGCCTGTTGCAAGAATTTTCCCCTTAAATGCAATGTCTGTTTTTCCTTCTTTTTCAGCAAGCAAATTAATTTCATAAAGCTGAAGCACCGGCCCCTGTGGCCTTCTTCTTTTGAGGCCCTCCCTTCCAAACCGCTCAGGGTCGTTTGCAGTTACCCAGCTCCATTTGTGCTTGTGGAGGCCTGCGTTTCCCACACCGCCTCTGCATCCGGAACCACGCTTATTTTTGACATTTCCTGTACCGCAATGCCTTGTACCGCGGAATTTCCCGATTTTTCTGCTTTTCCTTCCTGGCATAAACGTCACCTTAGATTACATCATTTTCTTAATAAGAGAATTCATGTCTTCCCGCTTTCCCAAGTCCCCTTCGGGTGCCGGCTTTTTAATCGTTTTGTAGCCTTTTCTCGGAGGGTGGAGCCTGAAAACCGGGTCAACGAAATCCCTTACGCTTTCTTTGTGCATTATCTTTTTTGCAACTTCCTTAATTTCGTTCTCCTCCATGATCTCCCTTAGCATCCTGCTTCCTTTTTCTCCCCTCTTTTTCAAAAGTGCAAACAGGGTATCCTCGGAAATTACCCCATAGGTGATATAGTCCTTGCAGCGGTTTATCATGCCCATGTTCTGGGGTGTGTCCTCAACAATCACACAGTTATTCTCTTTTTCTATGCTCATCAGTTTCATAGTGTGCTTGATTTTTGGGGCAATATTCCTTATTCCCCTAATCCGAATTACTGCGATCTTCATATCTTATCACCCGGCTGCGGCTTCATCCTGTTTAATGAATCCAGCGCTTTGATTGTTGCCATTGCCATATTATAGGTATTTGCAGTTGAGCCTCTTGAGAAGCTCCACACATCCTTTATTCCGGCAATTGTGAGCACTTTCTTAACCACTGCGTTTGCTGCAAGCCCAAGCCCCTTGGGAGCCGGTTTCAGGACTACCTGGGTACTCCCGAATTTCCCAACTACTTCCCTTGGAAGGGAATGGCTGCCTCCACACCTGCACTCCCATGAGCCGCACCCATTTTTCACAGAAATCATGCGCTTCCTTGCATCCAGCATCGCGTAATCAATTGCAGGCTTAACTTCGTCGTTCTTTCCTACCCCTATTCCCACATGGCCTTTTTTGTCTCCGAGCACTACAATAACCCTAAAGGACATTTTCCTTCCAGAGTCTGTTGCCCTCTGGGTTGGGCTCACCATAAGTGTTTCCGCTTCAAGCTCAGGAAGCAGCGCATCAATAATCTCAGGCTCAAGAATGGGTTTTCCCAGATTGTAAACCTCTTCAAGGCTGGTAATCTCCTTGTTCTTTACTTTCCTTCCGATTTCTGTTTTTGGGGTCCAAAGCTCAATGTTGAGCATCCTTACCCTTTCGTCCCTTCTCCTTCTTCTTGCCATACAATCACTCCCTGCTTATTGCCTCCTTTGCGCTTTCAAAAAGCCTGATGAAGTTTTTGGGGTCAAAGCCCTCTTTTAAATACGAAGAAAATCTTTTCTTGTAATCAGCATCGGAAAGTGAATTTGCAAGTGCTTCAATGTGTGCACCCTTTACTCTCTCCTCATTGACTATGCCTTCCCCATGCGGGCTTTTTAGCCCCGCGTCAAGTGCCCCTTTCTGGGCAGCAAATGGAAGGCCGCCCACAATTGGGGAAATGAGCCCAAGGTCCAGGACAAATTCATTTACCCCTGTTTTTTTCCCAAGCATCCCTGCATAGAATCCCGCAAGGTATGCGGTTGGAAGGTTCCTTCTTGAAGCCCATTTGAACTTCTTGAGATTCTTGGAGTTTACAGATACAAGTATTCTGTCCCCTTTTGGGCGGAATTCCACCAGCTGGACAATCACGTGCCTGTTGCTCCTTCGCACAACCATCCTTGGTTTGCCGGATTTAACGAGCCCAAGCCTCTTTTTGTAATCCGTGGATTTTTCCTTTCTTCTCCGAAATGGAACTATATATGTTGGTCCTTTTGCTTTTGCCATACTATCACTTCTTCTCTGCGGCTGCCCCCTCTTTCTCGGGCTTCTTTTCCAGGGCTGCTTTTTTTGGTTCCTCTTTTGCCGGTTTCATTTTCTCATTGTACATCTCATTTTCCTTGAGGTAGGTGAGCACTGCTTTCTTCCCCTTGAATGAGCCCCCCTTAATCTTGAGGTAAACCTTTCTCTTGTACTCTGCAGGAACTTCCCCTGTTTTCAAAAGGCCACTAAGGTATTTTCTCTGTGCCCGGATTCTTTCCATCCAGCCCTCTTTCTCTCCCTTCCTGGAGAACTTTTTGCCCTTCCTCTTGCCAACACCCTTTCTTTTGCGCTCTGGCTTGGTTCTTGGCCCCACATATCTTATGCTGTAAACTGCCCCATCTTCAATAAGGCCCCTTACGTCTTCCCTGGTGAGTGCCTCAATTACACGGGCATAATCATCTTCCTTTATCCTTATCCTGTTCCTGCCCACTTTAAGGATGTCCGCGGCAAGTCTTTTTACTGTAGCAGCAGCAGTCATTTTTTCACCCCAACATTAAGAATCCTGAGATTCATCTCCTTTGCCTTTGCGACAATTTCTGCCTTCTTTTTCTTCCCTACCCCGGAAGCAATGCGCACAAGCACTCCATCTGCCCCTTCAAGCTCAGCTACATTGTTTACGAGAATTTCCGGAAGCCCAAGGGGGTGCATCCCCCTCACATTTTCAGGGTTTTTGTTCCCTACTTTTGGGCATGCTCCAAACCACGCCTTCCTTATCCTCTTTTTGTTATCAACCCCGCGTGGCTTTCTCCACCTTGGCTTAACGCTCTTCATTCTCCTCTTGCCTGTGGAATTGGGCACGTAGAATTTCTTCTTTGGCTTTTTTGCCACAGAAATCTTTTTCTGAGCCGGTTTTTTTGCCG
Organism: Microcaldota archaeon; assembly: GCA_030666035.1. Taxonomy (GTDB): domain Archaea; phylum Micrarchaeota; class Micrarchaeia; order Anstonellales; family Bilamarchaeaceae; genus CAIKOA01. The sequence continues at coordinate 815 of DAOUYQ010000095.1, read as the reverse complement.
CTCCCGCAGTTATTTTCTTTTCAGCCATGATTATCACCTAGCCTTCTATAGGGTAAATCCCATCCTGGAATATGCGGCAGTCGCGGCCCTTTATTTTGGTCAATTTCCTTATGTTTGCGACTGTCTGCCCTACTGCTTCCTTGTCCGGGCTGGAAATGATTACCTCCTGCCCCTTTACTTCAACCTTTGCATTCCCGTGTACCTTGGTCTTCCTTGGCTTCCTTTCCCCCAGGAAGTTTTTTACAACAATTTCCCTTCCCTTTACTTCAAGGTTAATTGGAAAGTGGGAGTACCGTATCCTCATTTTACGAGTAAAGCCCTCAGTCACACCTTTGAACATGTTGGTGAGGTGGGCCCTTACGGTGTGCTCAATTGCAGCCCCCTTGCCTTTTACGCTAAGGGTGTCGCCTTCAAGCTTAAGCTCAAGGGTAGTTCCCTTAAACTCTCTTGCAATAGACCCATTGGGCCCATTGGCCGTTACAGTATTTCCTTCAACAGCAACGGTCACACCTGCAGGTATTTTTACCTCTATCATCTTAAATCACATCTATTTTTATCAGTATACAAATGCAAGCAGCCTTCCGCCAACCTGCTTTTCCTGGGCTTCCTGGTTAGTAATCACTCCAAGTGGAGTGGACGCTAAAATCATTCCTACACCCACCCCGGGGATATACCTCTGCTCGATTTTTGCCCATTCAGTCTTCTTTACCGGCATGCGGGGCTTGATTACTCCGCAGTTGTTGATGAATCCGCCCAGCTTCACTGTATAGTATCCCCCTCTTCCATCATCCACGAATTGGTATTCTGTTACATAT
>DAOUYQ010000048.1 GCA_030666035.1 Microcaldota archaeon | reverse complement strand
CAGGGGGAGGAACAGGAACCAGGATTGCATTTTCTGCGGAGAGAGTTATCTCTGAATCCTTTAATGAATCAACGGGGTTGGCAGATTCATTCCTCACGCTAGTTATTGTAGGGGGAGGGATATTCTCATGGCTTCCTGCCTCCATTGCAGAATCGGGAACCGAAGGGGTTTCCAGCACCACATTTTCTGCGGAGAGAGTTATCTCTGAATCCTTTAATGAAGCAAAACTGATGCTTTTGGCATCCTTAAGGGCTATCTTTTTTCCGCATAGCCCGCATCCAGTGCAGATAAAAGGTTTATCTTCAGCGGCTTTATTCTGGGGTCCCTCTTCAGAAGAAAATGCCATTCCTTTCAAAGAGTTAAGATTCATGGAACCAGAAGATGTGGGGGAAAGCTTTTTGGAAATATGCTCTGGCAGATCTTTGTTTTTATTGAAATTTTGGCGGGGGCTGTTCTGGTTCGGCTTCGCTTGAGCTGGGGCTTTGTTTTGTTGCTTGACAACTGGGGGGTCTGGCATCGCCTATCACCTAAAATCAATTAGTCGAAGAAAGCCCTCTCTACGAGGGCATTTCCATGGATTAGTAAACGGGAGCCCAATACCTCCGGCAATTCTGGAAAGATGTTTGCTTCATTCTGGAGGCTGGCCACTTTGTCCTGAATTGATACAAGTGCACCATACACTTCATCATCAACTGAGAATACACCCTTTTTGCTTTTCGACTCGCAGAGCCGGGTGAAGCTTTTGAGTTCTGTTGCAAGTTCATTGAGCCTGGTTCGGATATCTAGGGGAAATGATTCTATAATTTTGCTAATTTCGCCCCTTTTGCACGTTTTGCAGCTTCCGCAGCCATTGCCCGCTTTATGGGGGTTCAGGTTTCTCTGAAGATTATCTGTGTTGTTCATTAAAACACCAAAATATTGTTATTTTATTGATAATTAGGTTAATTTATAGGTTGCCCTAAAAAAGTTAGGTCATTCTAAATCTATCCCTAAAATATGGAAGTTTTTTGGAGGATTCAGTTTGTTTTATCAAGTAGTTTTCTCCCTTTTTCAGTTATGAAAATGGTTACTCCCTGGTTTGGGGCCTCACTCATTCCGCATCCCGGGCATCCTTTGGTGCAGACATTGCAGCGCTGCTTGTCCTGGGTGCTCAGGTAGCCCTGCTGGATTAGTGTTTTGAGCTGGCCCAAAATGGCTTCTTTTTCTACGCCCAGCTTCTCAGCAAGTGTGCATACGGAAGTGCAGCCGGAATCTATTTCAATTAATATTTTTTTCAACATAAATTCACCTATGCGTATCCAAGCAGCGTGCCAAGCTGCAGCACAAGGAAGGCAACAATCCATGCAAGTGCAGTCGTATAGATTATTGCAAACGCCATCCATTTCCAGGAGCCCGTTTCCTGTTTTATTACGGCAACAGCCGCAAAGCATGGCACATAAATCAGGATAAATACCATAAATACATATGCCTGGAGGGGAGTCCACACTGCTGCAATGGTATCTGTGAGGACAGCCTCATCAGCAACACCGTAAAGAATTCCAAAGGCTGAAATTACGACCTCTTTTGCAAGGAACCCAAATAACAGGGCAACTGTTCCCCTCCAGTCAAATCCAAGCGGGGCAAATATTGGAGAGAGCCCCTTGCCAAGCATGCCTATATAGCTCTCTGCGCTTCCGTATTCAACCCCATCCGGGTAGCTTGCAAGGAACCACATTAACAATGCAACCACAAAAATCACGGTTCCTGCCTTCTGGACGAATACTTTTGTCCTCTCCCACATGTGGAGGATGAGCCCTTTTATGGTGGGAACATGGTAAGGGGGAAGCTCCATAACAAAGGGTTCCCTTTTTCCCCCAACTAAGAATTTCCTAAAGAGGATGCCTGCTAGTGCAATTAGCACAAAACTGAGCAGGAGAAGGGAAAATACGACTTGGCCTGCAACAGCAGGGACAAAAAATGCACCTGCAATAAAGACGAAAACTTCCATGCGCGCGGCACATGGGACTAACGGGTTAATAAGAATGGTGAGGAGGCGGTCATCCTTGTTCTTCAGGGTGCGCGCAGCCATTATTCCCGGAATGTTGCATCCAAAGCCCAGCACAAGGGAAATGAATGATTTGCCGTGCAGGCCTATTTTCTGCATCACCCGGTTCATTACAAAGGCGGCACGGGCCATGTAGCCGGTATCCTCAAGTATTGCAATTCCCAAAAAAAGCAGGAGGATATTCGGCAGGAAGATGAGGACGTTGCCTACACCTTCTATAAGGGCTGCAAGAATAAGGCTGGAGAGCCATTCAGGCGCATTGTATGCAATCAGGGCATTTTCAGCAAATTCTGAAACAAGTTCAACTCCCCCTTCTACCAGGCCCATCAGGGGCTCACCCACCAGGAACACTGCCTGGTAAAGAACATACATTATTGCAAAGAAGATGGGCATGCCGAGAATGGGGTTGGTAATGAGGCGGTCTATCTGGTCGCTTCTTATTATCCTTTCTTCCGGGCTTTTTTCAAGGACGGTTTTTACTATTCCGTTTATGAATCCGTAGCGCCTGGAGGCAATATTGATGTCTATAGGCTCCCCAAGCTTTTCCTCGGTTTCCTTTGCAAAATTTATCAGGCTAATATCGCAGATATCATCATCCAGGGAATTTACTTTGGAAATTATTTCGGCATCGTTTTCAAGAAGCTTTACTGCCACCCAGCGGGCACCGTACTTTTTTGCGAGCGGCTTTGCATGCCGCAAAACATGGTCTGCAAGCTCTTCAATTTCCCCTTCAAGGTCCCTTCCATAGTTGACTGAAAGCTGGCGGGATTTCACTTTGCCCTCAGCCGCAAGCATTGAAACTTCAATAAGCTCTTCTATTCCCCTTTCCTTGTCCGCAACAAGGGGCACAACCGGGCAGCCCATCAATTCAGAAAGCTTCTTCACATCTATTTTGTAGCCCCTTCTCTGGGCAATATCCACCATGTTCAGGGCAATTACAAGATTTGCGCCAAGTTCCTTGAGCTGGAGGGCAAGGTATAGGTTCCTCTCCAGGTTGGAGGCATCTACAACATCTACAACTACATCCGGTTTTTCCTCTACAATAAAATTACGCGCTATCAGTTCTTCAGTAGTGTAAGCAGAAAGGCTGTATGTGCCAGGGAGATCCACTATCTTCGCTGACTGGCCCCCCCTCCTGTGCTTTTTGAGAAGAGTGCCCCATCTTTTCTCCACTGTTGCGCCGGGCCAGTTCCCTATTTTCTGGTGGGCGCCTGTAAGTGCATTAAATACTGTGCTCTTTCCGGTATTTGGGTTTCCTGCCAGGGCAATTACCGGGCGTTTCTTTTTTTGAAGCATTCTACCACCAGCGGCGGCCCCTGCCATGGCAGCGCCTTTGCCTGCCCTGGGGCAACCCGGAATTTTCAATTTTTTCTACAAGTATGTTTCCGGCCATGTCCGTACTTATCGCAACCCTGCAGCAGCCCTTTATTTCTACTACCATAAGCCCGGAAGTGCCTTTGTTTATTACTGTAACTATGGAGCCTGGGTCAAAACCCATCTCAGTAAGGTGCTTGCGGAGCTGGCGCTCAGCCTTGATTTCCACTATTCTTCCCTGCTCCATTTCATTGAGGGCTCTAAGGGACATCTCCACCATAAGTATCACGAAATTCAGGTTTGGAAGGGATTGTAAAGTTAGGTAAATTTAATTGTTGCCCTAAAATACTTGAGAATTCTGCCCAACTGCTGCCTAATGCCTATCTGGCAACCGGAGTTGCAGGAAACCGCATCTGCCGATTTTACTGGCCCATAATGATGCCTGGCAGGAAAGCCCATGGCAACTAGATAATTTTCGTGAGAATCCCTTCAAAAACCCTGCGGAATTCAGGCGCATATTCAACAACGGGCTTCATCTCAACTGCAGCTTCTACAAACCTCAAATCATAAGGAAGCTCTGCAAGCACTTCTACATTTTTTTCTTTTGCAAATTTCTGTATTTCCGCTGCAAAGCCGGGGTTCAGCGTGCTTTTATTGACCACAATTCCATAGGGGACCTTGAAATATTCCACTACTTTAAGAACCCGTTTCAGATCAGAGAATGCAGAAGGGGTAGGCTCTGTAACTGCAACTGCATAATCACTGCCCAGGACAGATGCAATTACCGGGCACCCGATTCCTGCAGCCGAGTCCAGGATTATGTTCTCTGCATCCATCTCTGCCTGAATCCTGTCTGCTTTTGCTTTTACCAGTGTAACTATATCCCCTGAGCCTGCTTCTCCGATTTTTAGCTGCCCGGTTGCAATTCCAATATTTCCTTTTTTTGCTTTTCCAACCCAGCCATTCTCAACCTTTCTCAGCTCAATTGCGCCTTCGGGGCATATCAGGCCGCATGCCCCGCAGCCCTCACAGGCATACTTATCAATTACTGGGCCGATTTCCCAGCTTACTGCTGAAAAAACGCATATTCCCATGCATTTTGCGCACTTTGTGCATTTTTCTTTAATCAAAAATGCTTTTGCCCCTGTGCTCACTGCATTCTTCTCAAAATCATCATCATCCAATCCAAACAAGATCCCTAAATTGGGAGTATCTACATCGCAATCTGCTGCAACCACAGTTTCCTTTTCTGCAAGGAGATGTACAAGGGAGGCTGCAACAGTGCTTTTGCCGGTTCCGCCTTTCCCCGAAAGCACGTTTATAATCATTTCTTCCACCCCTGCACTTTTTCTGCTAGCTTCCTTATGCTTTCATCATTAATTGGGATTCCTTTTGAATACCTTTCTGCAATTTCTCTTTTGTAGGGAATTTCTGAGCAGATTCCAACATGGTGTTTCTTAAAAACATCCTCTGCCAGTTTCCTGTCTCCTATCCCTTCTTTATTCAGGACACCCTCTGCAGGAATCTTCAGTTCGCTTAGCAGTTCCAGGATTAGGCCCAGATCATGGGAGCCCATGGGTGTGGGCTCAGCAACCGGAAGGGCTACGCTGCAGCCCCTGAGCGCAGCAATTACACTGCAATGGGTTCCTGCAGCAGTATCCACAATAATAAAATCATATTCTTTTTCTTTGCGTGCAATAACTTCCTTTGTAGCATTTACTACTGGAGAGCTTTCCTTTTGCCCCGGCTCCAGTTCCCCGGAAATAAAATCAACTCCATATCCAGAACCCAGATAAATTTTTCCTGCGCAAATGCTCTTCTTCCCAATTGCCCCAACAGGGCATGCAATCATGCATGCTGTGCATGCTGTGCACTGCTCAAGCATGAAACTTGGGCCTTTTTCCTTCTGGAAAAGGATTGCATTCTCCCTGCAAACCTCTGCACACCTTCCGCACTTTATGCACTTTTCAGGAATCAGCTTGGGCACTTCGAGCATTACATCCTTTTCCTTCTCCCGCTCAATAGACAAAAGAAGATGGTCATCCGGGCAATCTACATCCAGGTCAGCAAGAAGAACCTTATGGTTCTTTGCAAGCTCAACTGCCAATGCAGTTGCAACCATGGATTTTCCGGTTCCCCCTTTCCCCCCGGTTACTGCAAGTTTCATTAACATGCACCAGCTTACCCTTTGAAAAGGCCGCCGTGTTTTTCAGGGTTCGCCTTGGAGAGCTTGCCCTTCAGGAACGCATCCGCGTTTTCCTGCACGCTTCCACTTATATTTTCATATATTTCAATTCCAAGGGTGTTCAGCGCTGCGAATGCCTTGGGCCCTAATGTGCCTGCAATCAGGGCAATTGCCCCCTGCTTGGATATTTCCTGCGCAGCAGCCATTCCTGCCCCTCCAGGCTCATTTATTCCTGGGTTTGAAACTGCTTCGCTTTTCACGATTTTTCCTGCCTCAATCTCCACAATCATGAAGTAGGGGCACCTTCCAAATACCGGGCTCATTCTCGAGCCCATTTCAGGTTTTTCTGAAGGGATTGCAACTTTCATTGTTCCACCTTATAGGTGAAAGGGGGGCAAGCTTTTAATCTGTGGTTGTTGGAAAGCTTAAAAAAGTTTGGCTTCCCGAAACGTTCATGCTAAGCCAAAAAGCCGAAGACTATCTGGAAGCAATACTGATATTAGTTGAGAAAAATGGGTATGCAAGGGCCAAGGAGATTGCAGCAAGGCTTGGCGTAAAACCTCCAAGCGTAAGTGAAATGCTCTGGAAGCTGAAGGAAGGTGGATATATCCACTATGAAAAATATGGGGGGGTGACACTTACTCAACAGGGCAGTATAGAAGCAATGAAAGTAAAAACGCGGCATGAAATTTTTGAGAAGCTGCTTAAGCTGCTTTTAGTGAGCCCAAAAGTTGCAGGGGAAGATGCGTGCATTCTGGAGCATCACCTTCACAAAGAAACAAATGCGCAGATTTCCAAATTCGTGGAGTTTATTGAGGAATTTGACGGGAGGCCGGAATTCCTGAACCATTTTAAGGAATATTGCAGGAGCGGGAAACTTCCAAAGAAATGCAAAAGGGCAAAAAGAAGAAT
>DAOUYQ010000003.1 GCA_030666035.1 Microcaldota archaeon | reverse complement strand
CCTGCTCCAAAATCATTTCGGCAAGATGTTTCCCTGCCCTTATATCCCCAAGGTAAAAGGCACTAGAAAATATTTGCTCTGTGTGCAATTCCAAAGGGTTTTCACTAACTGTGATGCTGGAGAGGATTTCTGCAGCATTCTGCCGTACTTTTTCTTCCGGGTCACCGAGCATCAGGACAAGCTCTTTGGAAATTGAATCAGTTACCGGAACAAAACCATCTTCAATGGATGTAAGCATGTTTTTGCGTATTTCTGGGCTTGCACTTTTGAGTGCAGCGCAGCAAAGGGATGAAAGCGCTTCCGGGCCTGCTTCAATAGAGGCATCCTTGAAAAACATGTGAACGATGGAAACTGGAAATGCAAAATCCCCTTCCAGCTCTTCCCTGCCAAGCTGCTGTGAGAGCACTATCTTCTCTTCATCGGTGCATGAGGGAAAGATTATTGCAAGGGCCCCCATCATCTGTTCAATTTCCGCATATTGGGCGATTGTGGTTAGTTCCTCATATCGCCTTTCAGGTTCTTTTTCCAGAAAAGTGCAAATAGTCTGTATTAGTTTGTGCATGTTATCCCTTTTTGCAGATTATGATAATATTTTTGAACCGAAGACAATAAAAAGGGTTTTAACCCTGGCATGCAAAATCTTAGCATGAGGATAGTTCTTGCGCTGGGGGGAAACGCATTGCTTGCAAAGGGCCAGAAAGGAACTGCAGAAGAGCAAAGGGAAAACATTGCAAAAACCTGTGAGTCCATTGCAAGGATTATCCAGCAGGGGAATGTGCTGGCAATTACGCATGGAAATGGGCCACAGGTGGGAAACCTGCTTATCCAGCAGGAAATAGCAAGCGGGGATGTTGCTGCAATGCCCATGGATGTGTGCGATGCAATGACCCAGGGGCAGCTTGGGTACTTGATCCAGAGTGAACTGGAAAAAGTAAGCCATAGGACTATTGCCACATTAATTACGCAGATTGTCGTGGATAAGAATGACCCTGCATTCAAAAACCCCAGCAAGCCGGTGGGGCCATTTTACGAAGAAAAATTAGAAGAGGGAATGGTGCTTGATGCGGGAAGGGGGTGGAGAAAGGTTGTGCCTTCGCCCATTCCCCTGGACGTAATTGAAATTGAAGCGATAAAGAGCCTTCTGAAAGCAGGCATAGTTGTGATTGCTGCGGGAGGCGGGGGAATACCCGTATTCAAAAATGGGGGGAAACTTGTGGGAATCGAGGCAGTAATTGACAAGGACAGGGCAAGCGCATTGATTGCAAAGGAGATTGGGGCAAACCTGCTTGTTATTGCAACTTCCATAGATAAAGTGTATAGGGATTTTGGAAAGAAAACCCAAAAGGGGCTGGATAGATTGAGTGTGGCTGCAGCAAAGAAACTGATGGATGGGGGGCAGTTTGCAGAAGGGAGCATGAAGCCCAAAATAGAGTCATGCATTGATTTTGTTGAGAACGATGGGGGGAAGGCGATTATCTGTGCACTAGGAGATATTGAAAGGGCGATTAATGGAAAGGCAGGAACGGTAATTGAAGCTTAAATACATTTCTGAACATAAAATAATACTATGGGTAGGCTAACGCGGAGGCATTTTCTTATTGGTTCTGGTGCAGTTGGGCTGCTGCAGCTTATTCCTTTTAGCGCATCTGGCGGGCATGAGCCGGAAAACCATGTTTTTGTGGTTGGGGACCTGCACCTTACCAGGGATAACTCCCGTGAAAAATCTTCTGCAATTCTTTCTTCGCTGGTTTCGCTCTCGGAGGGAAGAAGGGGGTTCCATGTAATTTTTAACGGGGATATTGTGGAATTCCCAAACCTTGCGGAAAGCTGTGTGGATGGAAAGAGGCAGTGGGATGAGTTTGCAAGGCTTTATGTTGGGTTGAAGAGGGCCGGATTTATTCCGCATCTGGTTTTTGGGAACCATGATGGAAGCAAGGAATTTGCAGAAAGCATCCTAAGCGGGCTGGTTCCTTCTGAAAATATGGGCAATTCCACATTTTCACTTGGGAATAATGTGATGTTTATTTTACTTTCTGCAATTCACCCCAGGGAATTTGATACTGGGTTTTTGTCTATGGAACTGCAGAAGAGCAGGGGAAAGCGTGCTATAATTGCAACGCACTTCCCCCCGGATTCCATTACATATATTGAGAGGAACCGGCACCTTCCGGGATACAGCTTCTGGAGAAAGGAAGAGGTTTTGCACCTGGTTTCTGAAGCGGGCTTTCCGCTTGTGTGCTCGCATTCGCATGCACCCTTTGCAGGAGCATACCATTCAAGGGGAATCGCAAAACCAATAAGTGTGGTTTCCACTCCTTCGGTTACTTATACGCTTCCTTATATGGGAACAAAGTTTGTGCCTCCAAGGGTTCTGGGAATAACTGTTTTGGATACACGAAATGTGGTTGGGGGAGCGAAATTTTTTGATGGGAAAAAAGCGTTTAGGCCACAGAGGCTCATGGTAGAATCCCGCAAAGGGAGGTACCTGCCCAAAGCCCTGATGCTGAAGGGCTAGATTCCTTTTGCCGAATGCATCACCAGGAGAGTTTTGGTTTTTTCTATTCCTTCAAAGTTGCGCAGGTAATCCAGGATAAAGTTGTTGAGCTCATCCATGCTTTTTGCATGCACTTTGAGCACCATGTCCACATCCCCTGCAAGCACAGAGGCTTCTTCCACAAGCTCGTATTTTGCAAGCTTTTGCGCCATTTTGCGCTGGTCGAGCTTTCCCCTTCCCACAGGCTGTACCGTGATAAAGATATATGCGGAGAGGAGATAGCCCATTTTGGGCCTGTTTAGCTCTACGCTATAGCGCTCGATTATTCCCTCTTTCTCGAGCTTCTTTATGCGGTGGTGTATTGTTGCAGGGGGGATTCCTGTGAGTTTTGCAAGCTTGTTTACTGAGCTTTTGGAGTTTTTCTTCAGTGCACGCAATATCTCCATATCTTTTTCATCTAGCATGTTGTATATTTATACAAGAAATGCATTTAAACTTATGTATTTTTGAACAAATGTATGGGTTTTATTGGAAAACATATAAATATGATGGGTGCAGCAGGAAATGCAAGGTGAGCAAAATGGAATCTGTAAAGAAAACCCTGGAACATATAGGGAAGGAAGAAATGGCAGATATTCTGAAAATACAGAGCGCTGCCATGAAAGCGGTCCACGATTACATGTGGGGGAAGGGAGTGCCTATCTGCACCCCTGTGATACTTTCTACTGTTACAGATCCATTGAACCACCCTATCCATGATTCCTCCATAAGATACAAGGGAGCGAAGCTTGAGCTGACTAAAAGCATGATTCTGCACAAGCAGCTTGCAATAAGCAGGGGAAACATCAGGGGAATCTACATTGTTTCCCCAAATGTGAGGCTGGAAAAAGATGAAGAAGCAGAAAGCGGAAGGCACCTGCTTGAGTTCAGCCAGGTGGATATTGAGCTCAAAGGTGCGAGTGCAGAAGAGTTCATGCGGTTTATGGAAGGGATATATGTGCACATAATAAAATATGTGAAGGCTGAGTGCGCTCCTGAGCTTGGGAGGCTGGGGAGGGAGCTTACTGTGCCTGCAGGGTTTAAGGTGTACGAGAGCAAAAAGCTTGAGGCAGAATATGGGGCAGGCTTTGAGGGGATTGTTTCAGAAAAAGAGGAAGCTCCGTTTTGGATACTCGGGCACAAGCGGGAATTCTATGATAGGGAAGATAAGGAGAGCGGGGAGCATATAAACTATGATTTTGTTTACCCTGAGGGTTTCGGGGAAGCTCTTTCAGGAGGGGAGCGCGAGCATGAGTATGGGCGCATCCTTGAGAAGATGGGGGAGCGCGGAACCCGGCCGGAGGATTTTGCCCCTTACCTGCATGCGGCACAAATAGGGGCCCTTGTTCCCAGTGCAGGCGGGGGCTTTGGGGTTGAGAGGCTCGTGCGGTTCCTTTGCGGGAAGGAGCATGTGAGGGAAGTTGTGCTCTTTCCCAAGGTTCCAGGGGAGGAAGTGGTCTTCTGATCTCTTTTTTTATTCTTTCTTTTATTCTTTAGTGCATGATTGCGCTTATTCATTATGGGGAAATTGGCCTCAAAGGGAAAAACAGGAGGCATTTTGAGGAAAAGCTTGCGTCGAACGTGAGGAAGGCCTTTCAGGGCAAAGTTGGTGCAACAGTGCACATAGAGCAAAAAAGAATTTTTGCTGGGTTTTCCGGGAAAGTTGATGAAGGGAAAGTGAGGAAGGCGCTTGGGGAGGTTTTTGGAATTGAATGGTTTGCGCTTGCAGAGGAGTGTGAGCCAACGCTCGTTGGGATATGGGGGTGCGTAAAGAAGAATTTGAAAAAAGTAGAAGGGAAAAGCTTTGGGGTAAAAACCAAGCGCAGCGATAAGAATTTCCCAATTAAATCTATGGAATTAAGTGGGGAGATTGGAGGGCGAATACAGGTTGCAACCGGTGCAAAGGTGGATTTGGGGAACCCGGAAGTTACTGTGCACATTATTGTTTTGCAGAAAAAAGCGTTTGTGCATTTTGAAAAAATAAAGGGGTTGGGTGGGTTGCCGGTTGGGACTGCGGGAAAGGTTTTGTGCTTAATGAGCGGGGGAATTGATTCGCCGGTTGCTGCGTGGCTGATGATGAAAAGGGGATGCGAGGTGGATTTTCTGCATGTGCACCCCTTTGATAAAAATGAAAAGGTAAAGGGGACCAAGATTGAGAAATTGGTTCGCATTCTGGATTCCTATCAGCAGAGGGAAGGAAAGATTCTGCTTGTTCCTTATTCAGGGTTTTATGCGCGCACCGGGGAAGTGGAGCGAAGGTATGAGCTGGTTGTTTTTAGGAGGTATTTGTACAACCTCGCAGAGAAAATTGCGCTGGAAAAAGGATATGGAGGGATTGTGTGCGGGGATTCTTTGGGGCAGGTTGCAAGCCAGACTCTTGAGAATATTTCTGCTGCGCAGCATGGGTTAGCTGTGCCGGTATTCCGGCCGCTTATCTCCATGGATAAGATGGAGATAGTGGGTGTTGCTGAGAAGATTGGGACGTATGCGGAGAGCATAAAGGAATACCAGGACTGCTGCTCATTAGTTTCTGTGAACAACCCCGTAACTAAAGCGAGGAAGAGCATTGTATCTGATTATTATGAAAAGATGAAGGGAAAGCAGCTGCTGGAAGAAAGCATGGATGAGCTTGGTTCCTTAACATAGGCATTTTTAAATTGTTTTGAATATATATTCACTTATGCCGAGAGGAAGGAGATGCAGAAGAGTGTGGAGAGAGCCTGGTTTCTATAGGTTCAGGCCCATGGGGCTAAGTGGAATTGGGGGCGTTACACTTGCGGTAGATGAGTTCGAAGCTGTGAGGCTTAAGGACCTGGAAGGAATCGGGCAGGTGGATGCGGCAAAAAAAATGGATGTTTCCCAGCCTACTTTTTGCAGGATTCTTGAATCGGCAAGAAAAAAGATTGCGGATGCAATTGTAAATGGAAAAGAAATACGGATAGAAGGAGGTGAATATATGGTTGAAGAAAAAGGAGTTCCAAAGAGAGATGGTTCTGGCCGGGGAATAAGGACAAACCGCGGAAGAGGCGGATGTAATCCACCCCAGGATAAAGGAGTGCAGGGAGACCTTCCTGCAGGCACCGGCCCAAGGTATGGAATGGGAAGGGGCCCGGGAAGGGGGCGCGGAAGGGGCAGGAGATAGGCTGCCTTTCTTCTTTTTATTTTATTTATCCAAAGTAGGTCCTGATTAAGTTGCTGAGTTCCCTTCCATTGAGCTTGAAGCTAGTGGCATCCCTGATAATTGCTTTTCTGTATTTTTCCATTCCATCTTTCTGCATTTTGCTCACAAGCTGCTGCGTATAGCTGTTTCTCTCCCTTCTTGTCCAGGGAACAATCATCCTTGAATCTTCAATTCTGCTGTAAACATGGGCACGCATTGTTGCAAGAAGTTCATTATCTGAAGTTGTTGTGCGCATCCAGGTGATTAATTCCTGTGGGGTTGGCTTTCGGTCCGCTGCCATGCTGGAGTAAACTTTTGCAAGGTCTATTGCGGTGTGCCCTCGTGTTTGCATCGCCCCATCACACTTGTAATTCATGGGGGCTGTGTAGTGGTCATCTGTTCCAAAAGTGCTATGCGGAATTGTCCCGCTCCGGGCCATTTCTTTTGCAAAGGCATATGCAAATGAGTTGGGGGTTGCCTTCAAGCCTGGAAGATGAAGGCTCACTACTTCGTGTACATATTCATCAAATGCGCCCTCACTAAAAGTGGGGAGGTCGAGTTTCTGGCTGAGTGTTGCATTCCATGCTTCAGTTGCCTGGAAAAACGGGAGGAGGCCCATTATTGTTGAGAAATCATATGGGCCATTTTCTATGCAGCTCATTAGCCCTACATCCAGCACTTTATGGTCCTTTTTGTAAACATTCATCGGATGGGCAATTGCCATCATGAGCTTATTGTCCTGGACAAGGCGCCTGTATAACTCAGGGATAACGCTAAGGAGATGCTTTGCATCGTTGAATGGGGGCATGCGAAAGTTGCTTTTTCCACTTAGGGCTATGTGCGCACCTTCATTCGCTGCCATGAAATCCGAGAATCTGAGGCATACGTGCGGCCCATTTGGAGCCTGGGAAGGCGCAGTGAGCTCCATTCCAGGCATCAAACCTAGTCCTAACTCCTGCCCAATAATCTCTAAGGTGAAAAACTGGTCTAGATTGAGGTTGTTATGGGAAGTGGGAATTACTATGTCCCTGTTGGTTATTGCCAGGATGCGCATAATATTTATTGCATTGGACATTCCATCATCATAAAAAATGCGGCTTCTGTATCCTTTTGGGAAATACCCAAGATGGAAATGGGATTCTTCTCTGTATTCTGAATCCGGCTTGAGTGAAGCATAATGGAGGATATCATCAATTACCTGCCCTGCCGCCAAATCAGGATTTTTTCCTCCGCGGTATTCCTTGCGGATAAAATAATTCTGGCCTTTTTTAACGGATCCCTTCTTTCCGTTTTTCCAGTGGCGGTCTTTCATTGGGGCATTCTCGCTTGCATCCGGATTGCAGTAGTATACAATCACCCTGTTTTTTGAGGGCGCGGATTTAATGAACACAAAGAAGTTGGAGCGCTTTGAGTGGAGGCCCCGGTTCAGTATTGATTCTCCCTGCTTGAAAATTCCGGTGGGGCTGCCTTTCTTGAGGCGCCCGGCTTTAATAAGGCGGCTTTGCAGCCTCTTCCTGTTTGCTTTTCCAAATCCCCTGCTTTTGAGCCCCTCCTGCACCCCTTTGTTAAAATGAGCAAGTTTGCGCTTTGTAGTCATTACAAGCATATTTCCACCTACATAAATTGCGATTTTCTATAATAAAAAGGTTTGGGTTGGAGGAGATATTTAAAAATACAAGGGAGATGGGGAAGCATGGCCCATGCGGTAAAGGTAAGCCAGCTTACCAAGGTAATCAAGGAGAAAATCATTGTGGACAGGATTTCCTTTACTGTGGATAAGGGGGAAGTATTTGGGTTGCTTGGGGCAAACGGGTCAGGGAAAACCACCACGTTCAATATGATGAGCGGGCTCCTTAGCCCTTCTTCCGGGGATGTGGAGGTACTGGGGAAAAGCCTCAGGGAGATGAAAAAGGGGGGAGTTCCGGAAGTGGGGATGATTACGCAGCAGGATTCATTCTATGAAACGCTTACTGTAGGGGAGAACCTTGAATTCTTTGCAGACCAGTTTGGGATTCCGAAAAAGGTAAGCAGGGAACGGATTTCGGATTTGCTTAAGCAGGTGAAATTAACTACAAAGAAGAATGCATTGGCTTCGAGCCTTTCGGGCGGGATGAAGAAGAGGCTGAACATTGCATGCTCGCTTGTGCATGACCCGATTATAATTTTCATGGATGAGCCTACTGTGGGGCTGGACCCTGTGGTGCGGAAGGAAATTTGGGCACTCATAAAGGATTTGCACAAAGCAGGGAAAGTCATCATATTTACTTCACACTACATGGATGAGGTTGAGGCGCTCTGCGACAAAGTGGCAATAATGTTTGCGGGAAGGATTGTGGATTCAGGGACTCCGGAAAAGCTCAAGAAGAAATACAAGCTGAAGCTGATGGATGATGTGTTCGCGCATCTAATCAAGAAGGGTGTATGAGATGAACTCAGTTTCAGTAGTAAAAAAAGAACTCCTGGAGATACTGCACGACCGCACAATGATTGCGGTGCTGCTTATTTTCCCTATTTTCATCATGGTGTTTATGGGAAGCTCGTTCAATACGCTGGAAATAAGCGGGCTTCCGATTGGATTGGCAGGGCCGGTGGATGCGCCTTTTGCAGGGGTGCTGCTGGAAGGGCTTTCTAATTCAAGCGCATTTAAGCTGCAGGAATTCAATACTGAAGCAGATGCGATGGAGGCTTTCAGGAACGGGCAGGTGCGCGCAGTAATTATTGTGCCGCAGAACTTTGAGCAGGATCTGGAAACTGGAAAGGGCTCAACCGTGCGGATAGTTGTGGATAATTCAGATCTTGTTCTGGAGCAGTCGATAATCGCTGCAATGGCTTCGGTTGTGCAGGCCTCTTCCGCGGACATTACGCGGGAGTATGTATCCACTGCATGGGAGGATTTGTATGGATTGAATGAGACTGCGAGCGCGCTTGCGCAGGATATTGCATCAAGCAGGGGAGGAATGGAGGATACAAAGGTGCAGCTGCAGGAGATAGAGGGGAAAATAACTGAGCTGGATATTGAGGGGCTTTCCGGGTCAATTGAGGAAGCGGATTCCAGCATTTCCAAGATGCAGGGGCTTATTGCGGAGCAGAAGGCTGCATTGCAGAACGCTTCTGCGGGGAATGAAATGCTGTTTAATGAGACTGGGGAGTTCCTTGAGGATGCTGGGGATGCGCTGAATGAATCAATAGTTGCAGTGGGGGATGCGCATGCTGAGCTTGTTGCGCAGCGGGTTGAGCTGCAGAATACCGTAATTACGCTTTCCGCATCAATTGATGGGCTTAATTTGCTCAAAACCACTGCGAGCGGGCCGGACTGCGATGTTACGATTGGGGCAATCGATTTAACCATCATTAGTTTGGAGGCGCTTAGGAATAATACTGAATCCCAGGTTCTGGCAGTGGATGCGCAGCTTGTTGAATTGCAGGAATTGAATGCAACATTGCACGGGGTGGAGGAATCCCTGGGGGAATATTCTGAATTGGTTGAGGAAGCTGAGGGAGCCCAGGATATTGGGGAGATGGAAGGTGCGCTGGATGAAGCTTCCGCAACCCTTATCTCCATGGAGGGGCTTTTTGCTGAAGCGAGCGAGGATGTGCAGCAGCTCAAATCCCTTCTTGGGGATGTGAAGGATGTGATGGGGGAGATCGAGGAAACACTGGATGAGGCATTGCTGCAGGCTGGGTCCGTGGATGAGCTGATTGCTTCATTGCAGGAAACGGTTGCGGAGCAGACCGGGAAGGACCCGGAGAATATTGCGGTTCCGCTTTCAATTGAGGTGGAAAACCATTATGAACGGGAAAGCTTTGTGGACTTCATTATGCCTCAGGTGATTGCGGTTTCCTTGCTGTTTTCGTGCTTTTTGATGGCTTCAATAAGCCTGGTGAGGGAGAAAACAAGGAAAACAATTGTGCGCTCGCTTCTGATTCCCGGAGCACTTAGGAACCTGGTGATTGGGAAGATTGCATCAATAGTGATTATTTCTTTTGCGCAGGTGTTTGTGATACTTGTGGTTGCTTCTCTTTTGTTTGGGGTGAGGTTCCCAACTGATTTGGTTATGCTGGTTTGGGGAATATTGATTTCCTCACTGGTGCTTGCATCAATCGGGATGCTGGTTGGGTTCTTCTCAAGGAATGAGTCTTCTGCGATACAGGGGTGCTTAATACTTGCAATCCCGATGATGTTCCTTGGGAATATAATCTTTTCCCCGGACCTGCTGCCTGCATATACCCAGTTCCTGCAGGAGCTTCTTCCGCTTGCGCACATAACAAATATTTTCAAGATTGTGATTGTCACGAACGGGAACCCGATTGCGGATATAAGTGCGCTCCTTACTTACTTTGTATTGCTTGCGGTTCTGCTGGGGCTCGTGGTGTGGAAGAGGCGCGAGATTACTGCATATTCCTAGGGGATAATATGGGGAGAAGGCAGAAACTGGTTGAGTATCCGAAAGCGTTTGCATGCGCAATGCTGGAGGATGGGGGGAGAGTGCTATTTCTTGTGGGAAAGGAGAAGTATGGGAAAAAGAGGCTGGTGCTTCCATTTGTTAAAATTGAAGGGAGGCGAGACCCGGTTGCGGAAATTGGAAAAGCATTTTTTGAGCAGAGTGGGATTGATGGGCAGGTGCACGAGCCCCTCTTTGAGGGGAGGTACAATGCAGGGAGCAGGAAGTATAAAAAGTGGATTCCGTTGCTTGGCTTTAGGGTAAGTGCAAAGAAAATGAAATGTGCTCCGTCTCCTGAATTTGTTGGTTTTAGGTGGCTCTCGATAAAAGATGCGCAAAAAAAGGAGAAAAAGAAGGAGATATTTTTGGAAACGTGGGTTTCTGCGTTGCTTAGGAGCGTTTGATGGCGTACATGAAAATACACAAATGATAACCTTTTAAATATATCCATACGATAAGTTAAACATATAGGCGATATTTATGGAGAATCACTCTAGGGATTTAACAGCTGAGGAATATATTCTTGTTGCACTGTATGGAACAGACGAGAAGTTGAAAAAAGAAGCTGCTGAGGATGCAGTTGGAATTCTTACTTCTCAGGGTAAATGTACGGAGTTAATTGAACTTTCTACAAATCCTATGTTTCCTTTGAGAAAAGAAGCTGCTGAGGAGGTTATTAGT
This sequence comes from Microcaldota archaeon, assembly GCA_030666035.1. GTDB lineage: Archaea > Micrarchaeota > Micrarchaeia > Anstonellales > Bilamarchaeaceae > CAIKOA01. The sequence goes on along the minus strand of DAOUYQ010000003.1, from coordinate 3,589 downwards.
ATGCATATCAAGACTGGTGCTTGGGTGCCCCTGGTGTGGCTTTCCATACGCGATAACTTTCCTTTGCAGGCTAAGGCAAAGGATGCTGTCAATCCAGCTGCTGAGAAGGCTATTGGAATTCTTGTTGATCGGAATAGCGTGGAAGAGCTGGTTGGGTACACTCCTGATTTTCCTTTGAAGGGGGGGGCTGCTTGGAAGGAGCTGATTAAACTTTCTAACGCCCCAGAGTTTCCTTTGAGAGAAATGGCTGCTGAGAAAGCTATTGGAATTCTTGCTGGTCAGGGTGATTGGAAGGAGTTAATTGAACTTTCTACAAATCCTATGTTTCCTTTGAGAAAAGAAGCTGCTGAGAAGGCTATTGGAATTCTTATTGATCATGATCACTGTAATTGGAAAAGGCTGCTTGGGCTTTCCACAAACGATAACTTTCCTTTGCAGGCTAAGGCAAAGGATGCCCTCAACCCACTTGCTGAGAATGCGATTAATTTCTGTGTTGAGGAAGGTGATTTGCATGAGCTGCTTTTCCTTTTTGAAGATCCTGATTTTCCTTTGAGAGAAGAGGCTGCTGAGGGGGTTATTGAACTCCTTGATACAGATAGTAGCTTGTGGAATCATGTTGGGCGTTTTAAAAACCTTGCTCCTCCTTTGAGAAAAAAGGCGATGGATGCTGTCCACATATCTGCTAGAAATGCGATTAATAATTGTGTTGGCCCCGATTGTGGAGAGACACTGAGCCACTTTTCTATAAATCCTATGTTTCCTTTGAGAGAAGAAGCTGCTGAGAAGGCCATTAGCATTCTTAGGGACCAAAATAATTGGGAAGATCTGATTGAACTTTCTGAAAATCCTAGGTTTCCTTTGCAAGAAAAACTAGGAAGGCTTCTTAGGCACCATGCACTCGAAATTGAACGAAAAATGAGAATGCAGGGTACTGGCGATAAAAAGAGAATTAAAGTGCAAGGTAAAAGGAATCTGGAAGGTGGCAGGCCAAAGCAAGCTCACGGTAAAATAACTACTTAGTCAATTCCCAAAGCTTATCCCCGGCAGCATGCGCATTCTTTATTACTTTCCCTTCTTTTTTTGCGCGCATCTCTTCGGAATTAAAGATTGCAATTCCAAGAGCAAGGATTTTCCCGTGCTTCTCATCCACAATCAGTACAGGGTCCCCGGCAGAAATCCCATCTTCAATCTGGGTAATTCCCGGGCGCATAATATCGGCCCCATTTGCAACAAAGCGGAGTGCGCCCATATCCACTGTTACGCGTTTGTAAGGAACAGGGATTTCGTTGGAAATAATCAAACGCAAAAGGGGGAGCCATCTATCTTCAAACTCAAAAAACAGCCCTTTGTCATCCAGGTAAAGCATTCTGTACTTATCTTCAGTAATAACTTCCACTTTCTGCTTTGGGGAAACAGAAACAAAAGAAGAAATAAGTGGAATGATTTCTTTGATTTCACGCTTGGAGAGAGTGCAGCGGCCCATTTAGGCAGCACCTTTTTCTGCGGCTTCCTGCTCCAGCCTGCGCTTAATTACTTTCAGCGAAACAAAAGAGTCCCGCTCCATCTCTTCTAAGCGGAAAATGATTTCGTCCCTCTCTTTCTCAAGGCGGGGAAGCACAACAAATTCGAGTGCGTTTACACGCCTCTTGGTTTTTTCAATTTCCTTGATTAGGCGGCGGATTGCGGTTTCGGTTTCTGCGAGGGTAACTACCAGGCGCAGGACCTCGCCGAAATTATCTACAACATCATCAATCTTTGCGCTTGTCCCCATAATTGGGTATCCACGCTCGCCGAATTTTTTCTCTTGGAGCTCTACCTGGATTTCAGGAATTGAAACTCCCATTACATTGCGGGCTTTTACTTCCAGGCCCAGGTCTTCTTCAAGGCCGGATGCAATGGATTCAAGTTCACAGGTGCTGTGGTAGGCGTGTGCTATGGAGAGGGACTTATATGCAATTCCCATTTTTTCATTTAGTTCTCCGCGCAGGTCTTTTGCTTTTTTTAGGATTTTAAAGAACTCCATAATGAGCGCATCCCTCTTCTGCTTGAGGAGGTTGTGCCCATTCCTGGCAAGCTTAATCCTGGATTTAGTCTTAAGCAATTCCATCCTGGTTGGGTTTGCCTTTTCAGCCATATTTACCGCCTAACTTACTTTTTTTCCTTTTCCTTTGCTTCTGCCTTTTCCTTTTTCCGGAATTTGTCCCCATACTTCCTGATGTAGTCAAGCTTCACACGCTTGAGTTCCTCTTCAGGCAATGCGCTCAGGAGTTCCCATCCAAGGTCAAGCGTCTGCTCGATTGTGCGGTCCTCGTGTTGGCCCTGCATGATGAAGCGTTTCTCGAACTCATCTGCAAAGTGGAGATATTTCCTGTCAGTATCAGTAAGGGATTCCTCACCTACAACCGCGCTCAGGCTCCGCAGGTCACGGCCGTTTGCGTATGCAGCATAAAGCTGGTCTGCAACTCCCCTGTGGTCTTCACGGGTCTTGCCTTCTCCAATACCAAGGTTCATGAGCCGGGAGAGGGAGGGAAGCGGATCAACCGGAGGAGAGATATTCTTCCTGTGCAAATCACGGGAGAGTACAATCTGGCCTTCTGTAATGTATCCTGTCAAATCAGGAATCGGGTGGGTGATGTCATCTCCGGGCATCGTGAGGATTGGGAACTGGGTAATTGTGCCTTTTCTTCCCTTAATCCTTCCTGCGCGCTCGTAAATAGTTGAGAGGTCTGTGTACATGTAACCTGGGTAGCCACGGCGGCCGGGCACTTCCTGCCTTGCTGAAGCGATTTCACGGAGGGCCTCACAATAGTTGGTCATGTCCGTGATAATTACAAGTACGTGCATGCCCTTCTCAAATGCGAGGTACTCTGCGGTTGTAAGCGCAAGGCGCGGTGTAATTATGCGCTCAACTGAAGGGTCGTCTGCAAGGTTAAGAAACAACACTGCACGCTCAAGCGCACCGGTCTTCTCAAAGTCACGCATAAAGTAGGACGCTTCTTCATGCGTAATTCCTACTGCTGCAAAAACTACTGCGAACTCCTCCTTCTGGTCCTTTGTTTTGGATTGGCGGGCAATCTGGACCGCGAGCTGGTTGTGCGGAAGGCCAGATGCTGAAAAGATTGGGAGCTTCTGCCCACGCACAAGAGTATTCATGCAGTCAATTGTGGAGATGCCTGTCTGGATAAAGTCACGGGGCTCTGCACGGGAATATGGGTTGATTGCTGCACCGGAAATGTCCAGGCGCTCTTCTGCAACCGGCTTTGGGGCGTTGTCACGGGGCTCTCCAAGCCCGGAGAAAACACGGCCGAGCATGTCCTTACTCACTCCAAGCTTCATGGTTTCCCCGAGGAACTTTACAGAAGTGTCCGGGATATTCAGGCCTGCGGTGGAGCCAAAAAGCTGGACCACTGCAGCCTTTTCACTTATATCAAGGACCTGCCCTTTCTGCTTCTCTCCACTGGGAAGAGTAACTTCAACAAGTTCGTTGTAGCCGACTCCGGATACATTGTCAACGAACACGAGCGGCCCTGCAATCTGGGAAACTGTTTTGTATTCTTTCATAATTATCACCTATGCCTCCTGTTTCAGG
>DAOUYQ010000060.1 GCA_030666035.1 Microcaldota archaeon | reverse complement strand
TAAATGTCTAGGTCAAATTCCCCCATCTTTATTTCATATTTTTTTAGCCGTTCATTTTTCTCAAGCCGGTAACGCCCCCTGAGGATATTCAGCACATCATAAGTGATTACAATGTCAATATCCTTGGATTTGTGCAGCCCGGTCCAGAGGTATGCGGCCCATCCCCCAATCAATATGAAATCATGCTCCTTTGAGAGTGAAACGAGCGCGTCCCAGCTTTTTTGCGTGATTAGTTCGCTCCAGAATTCTTTCATTCAAATAACCTCTGCTCAAGCGCATCCAGGAAATCCCTTGCATACCACTCTTTAAGGTTCCATAAATCCACATAGATCTGGGCAATGGGCGCAATGTCTGCTTTGGGCATAAAACTGTCTTTTTGCAGCACAAAAATATTTGGAGGCCCCTTCTTTTTTGGGAATCTTTCTTTTAGGTCCTTTTGTGTTTCCTGGCCTGCATATAGATAAACCTCACCATAATCCGCAGGCGCATCTTCAAAGAGAAAACGATAACCTGAGTATGCAGTAAATACACTCCCGGGAGGTACACTGCCTTCTATTTTGCGAACCGGGAGGCTGATTCTTGTGGAATAAACAATATCCTTGTTGAGCTTTCTTGCAGTGGCCCAGAACGCAAAGGCCTTCCTTGCATCAATTAGGGAGAATGAACGTTTTTTCTTTTCTATTGCCCCCGCCTGCTCCAGCGGCTTTAATGCATTGCTTATTGTGCTGAGGGAGAATCCGAATTTTTTTGAGAGTGAAAGCTGGGTGAATGAAAACTGCTTCTCCTCGAGTGCCTTCGTAAGGAGCTCACGGTAGATTACCTCCTTTTTCAACATGTTTCGATTTATGATTCTAATTACTTATAAATGTTTCGATGAATTTAGAAACTTATGGAAAAATTGCTATAGAAAGGGGAGGGGCAGCTTTCATTCTGAAAGGGGGGTACAGTTCTGGAAGTGGCATTCATCTTTGTTTGCATGTTTTTTGGATTGTGGGAGTTATCTTAAATGGTTCTAAAAAGTGCAAAACCTGCTGGAAAAATGTTCATTTGAATGAATATTGTTTGCCCTTGGGAGTAAAACAGAACTTTAAGTGAGAGGTTAAAATAGGTTTGTTTTGAAATGTGTTGATGGACTATTTTTCGATTCTTGTGGAGAAAATGGGGGAAGAGAAAGCAGAAGCCGGGGTGAAAGAAAAAATAGAGGGGTTTCATGGATTGCTTACAAAGGATGCAGCGGCAAAGCTTATTGCTTCGGAGATGGGGCTAATTGAGAGGGAACTAATGAAGGTTTCAGAGCTTAAGGAAGGGATGGGCTCAGTAGATATTGAAGGTCTGGTGCAGGAAATTGGGCCATTGAGGAGCTTTCCTTCGGGGGCAGTGCTCAGGAACATAACTATTTCAGATGGGCGTGGGGATGGGGTGGTAAATTTTTGGGCAGATGATGCAAAAAAAGCAGGGTGGATGCACCTGGGGGATACCCTGGAAGTAAAGAAGGGGTATGTGAAGATGGAGAAGGTGAATATTGGGTACAAGAGTACATATTCTGTAGTGAAGAATGCCCCGGTGCTTGCGGTTTCGGAGGTAGGGGAAGGGGGGGAGGAAAAATTCCTGGTGCTGGGGAAGGTGGAGGGGATTGAGGGAAAGAAGGGAAATGCGTTTGTATTTGCTATTTCGGATGGGAAGAAGAGCCTGCCGGTTTCATTGCTGAATGTGCCTGGGAAGGGGGAGCACCTGCAGGTTGGGGATTCTGTGCTGCTTGAGGGAGTAAGCTTCAATGGGGGGGAGATTCTGGTGGAGGGAAGGGCAAGGATGCTCTTAAAGAAAAACAGGGATGATATTTTCAGGGGGAAGCTGGAGAATATTGAATTGGATGGGGGAAAAGCAACCTTAGTTGTAAATGGGGAAAGGTTTGCAGTGGAGCGGGACGCGCTCATTAAGTTTTTAAATCTGAAAGACTTAAAGGAGGACATCGACCTGCACGTGGTAATCGGGATGAAATTGCCCGAAATTACAGGGCGGGATGTATTTATAAAGTTCAGGAAAAAAGACGGTGGAAAGGAAGTTGAGTATGTACAGATGAGGTAATTGACATGGGAGAGAGAAAACCACTTTATCTAAAAGTTGCGGAAGCGCTTACAAATGATGTTGGAAGGGGGATTGCAAGGCTTGGGGCCAAAGCAAGAGAAGAGCTTGGGGTCTCAAGCGGGGATGTGGTAAAGCTTACCGGGAAAAAGACCGCACTTGCAATAGTGTGGCCCTCCCACCCTTCGGATGAGGAAGAGGATTCAATACGCATGGACGGAATTCTGAGGCAGAACTCAAATGTGGGGCTTGGAGAAAAAGTAAAGGTAAGCAAAACAGAAATCAAGGATGCGAAGAAGATTGTTCTTGCTCCGCAGCAGCAGGTAAGGTTCCATGCGGGCTTTGAGCAGTATGTAAAGAAAAAGCTCATTGGCAAACCTGTAATTAAGGGAAACATACTTCCAATTGGAGTATTTGGAACGCCTATCGGGCTTGTTATAGTCAATAGCAATCCTTCGGGCCCGGTGATGATTACTGAAAAAACAACTGTTGAAATCAGGGCTGAGCCGGTAAAAGAGCTTGGGAATGTGCCTACAGTAACTTATGATGATATTGGGGGGCTTGATGAAGAAATCATAAAAATCAGGGAGATGGTTGAGCTTCCGCTTAGGCATCCTGAATTGTTTGAGCGTCTGGGAATTGAGCCGCCAAAGGGAGTGCTTCTTACCGGGCCTCCGGGAACAGGAAAAACCCTGCTTGCAAAAGCGGTTGCAAATGAGAGCGATGCAAACTTCTTTTATCTGGGGGGGCCTGAGATTGTGAGCAAATACGTAGGGGAGAGTGAGCACAAGCTGAGACAGCTCTTTGATGAGGCGCAGAAGAATGCGCCTTCAATACTCTTTATAGATGAGATTGATGCGATTGCCCCAAAGAGGGCGGAAGTCAGCGGGGAAGTGGAAAGAAGAATGGTCAGCCAACTCCTCACTTTAATGGACGGGCTCAAAAACAGGGGTGACCTCATTGTAATTGCAGCAACCAACCTGGTTAATTCCCTGGACCCTGCACTCAGGAGGCCTGGGAGGTTCGACAGGGAAATTGAGCTTGGGGTGCCAAACCGGAAAGGCAGGGAAGAGATTCTCCAGATACATACCAGGAGCATGCCTCTGGGAACAGACAAAACCCGGGCGAGCATAATCAAGGAATTTGCTGCACTCAGCCACGGGTATACCGGGGCAGATATATCTGCACTTACAAAAGAGGCAGCGCTCAGGGCGCTAAGGCGGCTCAGAAAAGAGATGGAAAAGAAGAATATTGATCTGGATGAGGATGAAATTCCTGAGGAAATTCTTGATAACCTTAAGGTGGTGAGGGAGGATTTCCTTGATGCAATGAGAGGCATAACTCCCTCCGCACTCAGGGAAGTATTTGTGGAGCGGCCAAATGTGCACTGGGATGATGTAGGTGGGCTTGAAGATGTGAAGCAGGAGCTGCAGGAACTAATTGAGCTTCCGCTCCACCATCCGGAGGTATTTAAGAAAATGGGGATACGGCCTGCAAAAGGAATTCTTTTGTATGGGGCTCCGGGAACAGGAAAAACCCTGCTTGCAAAAGCAATTGCAACTGAATCAGAAACAAACTTCATCTGCATAAACGGACCAGAGCTCTTTTCCAAATGGGTAGGGGAGAGTGAGAAAGTTACCCGGGAAATGTTTCGGAAGGCACGGCAGGCAGCCCCATGCATTCTTTTTATTGATGAGATTGATGCGATTGCACCTGCACGTGGGGGAATGAATGAGGGCAACATGGTTGCAGAGCGGGTTGTAGATACTTTGCTAAACGAGATGGATGGGCTAAAGGCAATGAAACAGGTTGTTGTGGTTGGTGCAACCAACCGGCCGGACATGCTGGATAAGGCGATTCTTAGGGCAGGCCGGTTTGACAGGGTAGTTGGGATTCCGCTTCCGGATGAGAAAACAAGGCTGAAAATATTCGAAGTGCACACAAAGAAAATGCCGCTTAAGGGGGTGAGCCTCAAGCACCTTGCAAGTGTTACCAATAATTATTCCGGTGCGGATATTGAGAACCTTTGCAGGGAAGCGGGAATGGTGGCAATCCGGAAAAAGAAGAGCACGGTAGACAGCAAGGACTTTGAAAAGGCGCTCTCGATAATAGGCTCCAGGGTAAAGGAGCAGGATATAAAGACGATGGCGAAGTTCAAGACTGAATTCGGGGACAAAATGTATGGGTAAAGTGGTATGCTCGTAATTGAAGGATTGAAATTGATGGTGGCGCTTTTTGCCATTTCCCTTATCCTCTTTGCAGTGGCACCTGGGTTTGGGGAGCTTTTAACGCTTGCAAAAATGCTTGCTGCATCCTTTGGTGTTTCCCTTCTTTTTGTTTTGTTGTATCCCAGGGTGCGTGGAGTGAAAAAAGGGGACAAAGTACAGATAATGAAGGGAACGCTTTCACATTTGCTTGGATTTGCAGGAACTGTGCAGGGAAACTGCAGGCTCGGGGAAGAGGTGAAGGTAAAAATTGGGAGGAAAAGGGAAGCAGTTGGAATCCTGGAAACCTATGAGGGGCTATTTACCCCTGCAAGAGTGAAATTGATGTACGAAAATCCTCCTGAAGTGATGAGATGATTCAGATTAGCAACCGGGAAGCCCGGGAGATACTCTTTTCCGTTATTGCAATTTCAGTGGCGCTTGCAATTAATATGGTGGGAATCGGGGCGGTTCTTGAGGATTTTGATGGGTTTGTGCAATATATTGCATTTTTCCTTGTTGCACTTGGAAGTGGGTTCATCCTGCATGAGATGGCACATAAATTCACTGCAATCCGCTTTGGGCATTATGCTGAATTCAGGATGTGGACTACGGGCCTTATATTCATGTTTATATTGGCGGTTTTGCCTACCCGGTTTTTGTTTATTGCCCCGGGAGCGGTTTATATTGGAGGCGGAATGAGGAGGATAACCCGGAGGGAAAACGGGATAATTTCGCTTGCAGGGCCGGCTATGAACATATTGGTTGCGGTTTTTGCAATAATGCTTTTTGTAGTTTTGGGCCCGGTAACAATGAGTAGGGGCGGAATGGAGCTATGGTCTTCAGTGGCCTGGATAAATGTCTTTCTTGCCTTATTCAATATGATACCTATTTACCCGCTGGATGGGAGCAAAGTGTTTGCATGGAATAAATTTGTGTATGCTGGATTTACCGGGCTTGTGCTTTTGATGTTCTTTTTTGGGGTAGGCTAGATGAAGGGGGCTGAAGCGGTTATTGTCCCTGTGGAATTTCTTGGAAAAAAGATGCTTAAAAAAGAAAGGCGGAGAAAAGCTTACCGCATAAAAGAAATAGACCTGGAAATCAGGCTGGGGAGAACAAGGAGGGAAGCAAGGCTCCTGCACAAAGCAAAGCTTGCAGGGGTTAGCTGCCCTACTGTTTATGAAGTTGGGAGGGACTATTTGGTGCTGGAGTGGATAAAGGGGAAAAAGCTTCCGGAAAAAGACAAAGAATTGGAAAAGGCCGGGGAAATTTTGGGGGAGCTGCACTCTGCGGGGATTATGCATGGGGATTTTACGCCATATAACCTGATTGTGAATTCAAGGGGAATGCATGTGATTGATTTTGGGCTTGGCTCGTTTTCAAGAAAAATAGAGGGCCAGGCGGATGATGTGATTACTATGCTCAGGGGAATCAGGGAAAAGAAACACTTCCTTGCTGGATACCGGAAATTCCCTGGGTCGGGTGAAGTTTTAAAACGAATTGAAAAAATAGAGGGCAGGGCTCGTTATAGATAAGCTTTAAAAGGAGAATAAACGCTAAA
>DAOUYQ010000134.1 GCA_030666035.1 Microcaldota archaeon | reverse complement strand
GATTGAATCCTTTGAAAAAGCCCTCGCATCCCTCAAAAACGTACTAAAAATTTCACTGATGGTATCTGCAGTGGACCTCACCAAGCACATAGACAAAATAAAGGCAAAGCGAAGTGCATCTGAAAGCAGAAGGCGCAGGCTCCCCCCAAACAGCGAGGAGCTAGTGCGCATAGACAGGGAAATTGCAATGTGGAACCGCCTGCTTGAGCGGATTACCCATGGGGACCGCTCACTGGAAATAACCGCATTCGCGCAAACAACCGCATTCGGAGTTACAAAAGAAGAAGCCATTTCAAAAGCAAGGAGGCAGGCCAAGGAAGCCAAGACAATAATCTCATCAACCCTTGGCTCGGATGTTACCGAGCTTCTGGATACAGACATGATAAAATGCTTTGAATGGAGCTACTTCATTCCTGCGGATTCCGAACAGCTGCGGGATGAGGTGTTCTAATGCAATTGAAGGAATGCCTTACAAGCCAGACGGCCCAGCGCCTTTTTCTTGTTCACCCCCCAGAGCCAACCCCGGACCTTCTTCTTTCAGATCCTTCTGAAGGAATATATATTGGAAAAACGCGCTGGCTCAATGTCCCAGTTTTCTGGAACTACAAGAAGCTGATTAATTCCCACCTGGCAATTGTAGGAATTACCGGGGCAGGAAAATCTTACTTGGTAAAAACCTTCCTCACAAGGGCTGCCCTTGTATGGAATTCAAACGCAATTATCCTGGACTGGACAGGAGAATATAACAATTGGGTGAAACAGGCCGGCGGCCAAGTAATCAGCCTGGGAAAAGAATCCATCAACCTTCTTGATTTGGCAGGCCTCAAGCCAATGGAGAGGGTAAAGCAGATAATGTCCTCATTTGAAATCCTCATTGACCTTAACAATTTCCCGGAAGAGCGTTTTGACATTGAAGAAGCACTTGAAGAAACATACCATAAAATAAAGAAACCCACCCTTGCGGATCTTGTAGCGATACTGGAAAAAAAGAAGAAAAAGCATGCAGCAAGGCTCCTCCGGCAATTCCTAATCGAAGGAAGCGACTTCTTTTCCAGGCAGTCCACACTTGAATTCGACAAGCTTGCAGAATCCGGCCTGGTCTGCGTAGACCTCCACTCCCTCCCAACTGAAGAAATGCGCTCCCTCGCTGGCCTCACCATACTCCAGTTCCTCAAAGAAAAGATGCGCAGGGAAGAGCTCAAGGAAACAAAAGGAATCAAGCTTTTTGTTGTGATAGATGAAGCATGGAAAATCGCCAGTGATGAAAGAAGCGACGTAATTACAATTGTAAGGGAAGGCCGCAAATACAATTTCGGGCTTATTGTTGCTTCCCAGAACCCAACAGATATGCATAAAACAATTATTTCAAATGTGGGCACAATGTTCATTCTTCGCCTTGTGCTCAGGGAATATAAGGATTACATGAGGAGTTCCCTCAACTATTCTCCTTACATAGATGATGCCATCTCCGGTTTTGGTGTGGGTGATGCCGCAGTCAACATGATTTTTTCAAAGCGCTCTGAGAAGGCGCATACATTTCTGCTTGACAAGATTGATGGGGAGGAACCCCTCTTCGTTTATACAATAAAGGTGGGCAAAATGACTATTGAAGTTGAAAGAGAACAATTATCAAGAATGCTTTATGAACTTGGGCTTACTGATGAGCAAATAAATCTGGTGAAAGTTGACTTTGAGCGCGGGGACGGGGTGTTGGAAGCATCCACACTCGTTTCCCTATTGGAGAAATTTGGCTATTCCCACACATCAGTGATGACCTTCCTGCGCCAGCTGGGGGTTGAAGAGAAATTCATAGTTGAAGTTTTCTCGCTCACAAGGCGCAGGCATGCAACCAAGGGAGTAGTTGACCTCAAGCTTGAAGAGGTGGAAGAATAATGGAAGAAATAATAAAAATCAAGGCCGTGCGCACCAAGCCACTTAAAGACCTTATCCCTATGTTGGGGACACTCGGCTTTACCAAAATCAAATATACAAAAGATACCCTCACACTGGAAAAAATAGAGTCTGAAGACCTTTCAGGAAAACCATACCTCTTCTACAAAATCGAGCTTGCACCCAAATCCATCGTGATCCGTTACTTGCTTTCTTCTCCGGAGAGAAGAATCTCCCGCAGCCTTGAGATGGGATTGCTTTCACTGAATCTTTTCCGCATAATCAATACTCATTATGAGGTTAGCGTTTCTTCAGTTTACCCATTCTATTATGCGCTCCTCAATTCTCTTTCCGAAGCACTGGATAAGGAGAAACTTGAGTCGCTCTCTGAGTTAAACACACTCAAGACAAAGTATGTTTCACTTGACAAAAAATACAAAGACATTGTCCGCTCCAGCGAGCAGAATGCCCGCATCCTTGTCGAAGCCGAGCGCAAAAACGAGGAACTTGGCGAGAAAATCAAGAGGATGGAAGGAATAAATGATGAGGTTCTCCAGGAGCGCCTCTTTGAATGGATAAGGACACATGATGGCGAAATAAACATCTATGATTTTTCCAAAATAAACTCGCTTCCGGTAGGGAGGGCCGAGCAGGGCCTCAACCTGTTGATAAAAAATGGCTACATCAAAAGGAGGTAATATCCAATGGCCAATATTTCAAAGAAAAGGGAAGTTTACAATTTTGTGGTAGTGAAAAAATTCCCAAAATATAAATCATTTGAAATAATACGGCAGCCAGAAAGCGATTTTATCTCGGTTTTTATGAAAACACTCTCCCAATTATTCAAAGGTGAATGAGCATGAATATATTGTTGGTTGGTTCGGGCGCAAGAGAGCATATAATCGCAGAACAGGTATCAAAAAGTGCTTCGCTTTATTCAATAATGCCAAAGAAGCACCCTGGAATAGCGGCCCTTTCCAAGGAGATCCTTGTCCACGACCCCGCAGATTCTTCCGTGGTTGGGCAATGGGCAAAATCAAGGGGGATAACTCTCGCATTCGTAAGCCCGGATGCCCTTCTTTCTGAAGGCGTTACAGATACATTTGCAGACATGGGAATCCCAGTGGCATCCCCCACAAAAAAGGCAGCAAGAATAGAATGGGACAAGGGATTTGCAAGAAACCTTATGCGGGCAAAGGAAATTCCAGGATGCCCCAAAATAAAAATTGTTTCCAGCCCAGGTGAAGCAAAGGAAGCAATTGCGGAAATAGGGGCAGTTGTAGTAAAGCCCCTTGGCCTTACCGGGGGGAAGGGAGTGCGGATATCCGGAGAGCACCTAAGCAACGAAGAGGAAACCCTGGCTTATTGCAATGAGCTGATAGAAAAAGACGGGAATGCCCTAATAGAAGAAAAACTTGATGGGGAGGAATTCACCCTACAGGCTTTCTGCGACGG
>DAOUYQ010000055.1 GCA_030666035.1 Microcaldota archaeon | reverse complement strand
AGGCGGGAGGGCAATTCCCTTGCCGGGCACACAAGGATTGGCACCCATAATGGCGAAATCGTTGTGCAAAGGTGCAATGAACTGCTGGACCTGGCTGCAGACCCCCTTGCTGCCAAAGCAGTAACAACAAATACAGTTATTTTTCACACTACAAATACGCTCTTTTCCATAAGCCCGTCCAACCCCCAAGAAATTAGGAAAGAAAATTTCAGCCCCGGGGCAGAGAAGAGCAGGATCCTTCTCCCCCTTGGGGAAAATTATGGTTTAATTGAAGTGCGGGGGGATGATTTGCGGTTCAAGGGATGGTTTAGCACGATTTTCAGCGGGGTTTGGTCTGCAAGGGATATCTCAAAGCTTTTTTCTATGAGAATTGCTGCGGATACGGACCCCCTTACCGGCCTCCCTACCAGGAGAGCATTTACGGAACACCGCCAGTATTGTGAGGACAGGTTTACAACCAGCAGAATTCCCGCATCGGTCCTAATGATTGATATTGACAACTTCAAGCGGATAAACGATAGGCATGGCCATGTGGCCGGCGACCAGGTTTTGAGCGCAGTTGCAGCAATTTGTGCAATGTCTTTGCGCACCTCAGATGTGGTGGCCCAGGGGCACAAACGCATAGTTACCAAAGGGGAAGTAAGCAGGTACGGGGGAGAAGAGTTTGCAGCTATGCTCCCGAATGCGGATACTGAGGGCGCAATAGTTGCTGCGCAGCGGTGCAGGAAGGCAGTAGAAGCGCATCCAATAATGCTCTCAAGCGGGAAAAAGGTACATGTTACTGTAACAATCGGAGTTGCCAGTTTCCTGGATGCCGAGCGGGCAGCAGATGGCAAAGAGAAACAATCATTGGGGGAGAAAGTACTGCTGCTTGCGGATAAAGCATTATATGCTGGAAAAAACTCAGGCCGGAATCAGGTTGTTGCACCTGCCTTTGGCCTGGGCAACAAAAGCAATTTGCCCATCTTTAAATCAGTTGAATAATTCAGTTATATAAAAATCCTGGTATTGGAACCTCAGGAATCCTTTGCCCGTATTTGCCTTTGGAGGCAGGAAGGCACAATATCTCCATTTTCCCACTTATATCAACCTTTATAAACATTCAGGCACCAAAATATAATGTGGATAATTATGGTAGAAAGAAATAAGGTACTCTCCCCCCAGGCAATAAACGCAATCCAAAATAAAGTGCGGAGCCGCAATCCTTTTTCTGGAAGAGGGGGCATCGCAAGGCTGTTTGAGCTGGATAGGAACGGCAGGAGAGCAGTGAAGAAGGCCGTTTGTGCATTGAGGGAAGGAAATCTTGCCGCTGCGCACAAATTGTTCACCGTTGCCGCACAACATGCATCGCATGGAGGCTTTAAGTCAGACCTGTACGAAACAGCAGGAGACATTTCCCTGAGAATGGCATGCGCTGCAGAAGACCCTAAGGGGAGAAAAACCTCCCTCATGAGCGCTGCACTGCAGTATATTAGGGCTAGTGTGGCGGCAGGCTCCCCAGAAAAAAGGGCAAAGTTGTTTGAGAAAGTAGGGGATGCTGCAGCAGAAGCTGGCCAGAATGCGCATGCCGTGATCAGCTATGGCAGGGCAATCGAAGAATTTACTAAAGCAGGGGATACAGTAGGGGAATTTTGGGTGCGCGAGAAAAAGGCAGCGTGTGATCTAAGGATAGATAAGCCGAAAGGGAATGATGCCGGAGTTGATTATTTTGAGGCGGCTGCCGGGCAGGAGAAGAACGATTCTTCACGGGCTAGTTGCAGTTCCTCCTGAAAAAGCAGTAAAATTATTCCTCTCCAGAGCAGAATAATATGAAGAGTTGGGAGGCTATTCCAGCGCTTTAATCCTCTGCGAACTTGCCTGTGAAATGACATCTGATAAAGAGCAGAAAGAAGAGCTCAGAACTAAAATAGACTTTTTGAAAACTCACGTGTAGCTAGCCCCCTCATTTTTCCATCTATCCCAACATTTATAAATATTCATGCAGTAATTTATACTGATTATTATGAGCACCATTACTAGGAATACGCCCAAGCTTCCCGTGGAAAAAGAAGTCCCTGCCCCAAAACCGAGATGGAGAAACAGAAATCCCTTCTCGCTAGCTGGCCCCATTGCGAGCTGGTGCTGCATGAGCTGGAGCTCCCGCAAACTGGCTAATGAAGCACGCACTCTTCGAAAAAGAGGAAACCTTGCAGGTGCATTTGTCAAATTCCAACTGGCTGCATTCAAACAAAAATACTGGAGATCTGCAGCAAAATTGCATGAGATGGCGGGAGACGTTATGTTTGAAATTGCAGACAGGGAAATTGATCCTGTTATGAAGAAGAACTCCCTGCGGGATGCTGCTGAAGAATATCGTGCGGCCGCCATGCATATGAAGGACCATAATCCAAAAAGAGCCAGTGAGATATATGCGCTGGCAAAAGATATTTATGAAAAGTCCAATTCTTTAGCTGTTAATGGCAATGGAGCTCCACCCGCATTACCAAATAATCCTGAATCAGGGCGCACAGCAGCTCGTGGCCAGGTTCAGGCAGAAGAGTTGACTCCTGAGGCCACCGCACTGATGTACATGAAGATGGCAGTCAAGAATGAGAGAATTGGAAACATTAATGGTGCTTTGAAAGATTGCAGGGAAGCCCTTAAAACAATAGATAAAAATGGGGTGGACAATCCGGAATTGAGGCAGGGGATTGAAAACAGAATACGCAGACTGGAAAATCCAGAACGCAACAGAATAGAAGAAGTTCTTTATTGAGAAGAAGCATTTTTTGAAGGCCCAGAATCCCTGATACTTATTAAAACCTGATGGTGCCCAATAACCCCCAATGTCAAGGCAGGTAGAAAGGCGAATCGCCCAGAGGGAAGGGCGCCGAAAAACAGATTCAATCCCCCCTCAGCCAAGAGTTGGGGCGGGAGCAGGGCGCAGAGGAATCCCCCCCATGGCTGCACTGGTACGCTCATTCAAAAGGGACATAATAGTATCTAAGCCAGGATTAATTGAGAGGGCATTTTACCCCCATAATAATACACTTGCCAAGGTAATAAGCGCACTTGCAGAAATGGGTCCCAAAGCGGTTAGGGAGGCATATGCAATCTATTTCAATTCCCTGGTGAATCCTGAGTATCTTGTTAGCTTTGGCCGCCAGGGTGATGGGGCTCTTGCAGGAACCATCAGGATTGAAAAAAAGGCTGGCAGGATAGTTATAAGCCGCTACAATGCAGAGCTCGACCTTTCTACTGACCGTTTGGCCGGGAAGGCAATTAAGAATGATGAAGTGTTCTATATTTATGGAAACAAGCAGTTCTCCATCCCGAGGACCGGCCCACTGGAAGTGAAGAAAGAGCAGATATCTGCCTCTCTTGAAGGTTCCAGGCTCGTCCTTCCCCTTGGGCCGAATTATGGAGTTACATATGTTTATGGGCCAGACCTCCGATATAAAGGCTTATGGCCTCAGCATAGAAGTGTAGCTGCTTTTGGAAGGCATTTTGCAAACCTGTTTGCACTAAGGGAGATTGGAGAGCTTGACCCTTTAACCGGCCTAAAGAGCAAGAGAACGTTTGGCGAGGAGCGTGGGGAACGCATTAAAGATTACTTGGAATCAGGCATTGACACCTCTCTTTTGATGTTTGATATTGACTACTTCAAGGACGTGAATGATACTTATGGGCATCTTGCGGGAGATAAAGTATTGGCTGCCTGTGCAGCTATTGTTTCTATGGCCCTTCGTTCTGAGGATTCGGTAAGTGTGGGCAGAGTTGGGGGAGAAGAGTTTGCAATGCTCCTTCCCGGTGCAGATGATGTGGGTGCAGCTATAGCTGCTGAGCGGGTGAGGAGACTCGTGGAATCCACCCCCATATTCTTTGAGGGATTTGAGATACCTGTTACTGGAAGCATTGGCTCTGCATCCGTTTCACTGGCCGATAGAATAGCCAGAGGGGAAGTCCAGATAGACCCGGAGAGGCTGTTAACTGCGTCCGAAGAGGAAATCGCCAGCCAGATGTTAGTGGGCAATAAGCTCATTTTTCCTTCCAATGGGGAGATGGAGGCGAGGATAGAGGACATACTCTCGGCAGTGGTTGATGGAGCCCTTTACCGGGCAAAAGAACTAGGAAGGAACCTAGTTGTTGCAGCTACCGTTGAAAAAGATAATGGCGGGCAGATTTTGAGGTTAAGGGCACCTAAATAGATATGATTGTGTTCCCATGCATTTACTTTTTGCAACCCCTAACGAAAAGTATTTATACTATTAAGCTTCCAATAAATCCAGGTGAATCCCATGAGCCTACAGGCAATTGTAGTGAGGAAGAAGCAACGCCCAGTCCAGCCTGTGGTTCCAAAATCCCCTCAAGCTCTCAAGGCAGGATGGCGTTCTGCTGGATTTGGAATGCCCCTAAAAGATCCTGTTGAAGGGGAAACCCGCGTGCCAAGAATGTGGAGCGTTATTGGAAAAAGTATTAAAGCCGCAGCCACCGGAACCGGGAATTATTTCAGGAACGCAGCAGGTGTCCTTACAGACAATGGGCCGGACATTCTGGACCTAACCGGCGAAACTCCCAGCACTTTCAAAACCGGGCAGCGCAGGAAAGGAGCGCAGTTCTAGTTTTCTCTTCTGCATTATGTAATCCTTTTAATTCTTCTCTTCTTATTCTCAATTTAGGTGTGGATATTATGAAGGACATTCTCTGGTTTGAAGAATTGGACAGGGGCAGCCTCGCAGAGGCAGGAGGAAAGGGTGCAAACCTTGGGGAAATGCTTAAGGCCGGGTTTCCGGTCCCACCGGGTTTCGTAACAACCAGTGGCGCGTATTTCAGGTATCTTGACCATAATGAGCTTAGGGAAAAAATTGCAGAATTGCTCAAAGATTTAGATGTGGATGATACTGCAGCGCTCCAGGATAGAGCAGAAAAAATCCGCAACTTAATTACAGCCGGGGAAGTTCCCCCCGAACTTGAAGAAGAAATCAAGCTCAATTACCAAAAGCTCTGCAACATGCGCGGAGGGGGCGAAATTTATGTTGCAGTAAGAAGCTCTGCAACTGCTGAAGACCTTCCGGGCGCATCCTTTGCAGGCCAGCAATCCACATACCTGAATGTGCATGGCCCGGATGGCCTAATCAAAGCAGTAAAGGACTGCTGGGCATCCCTTTTCACTGCACGCGCAATCTTTTATCGGGTGCAGAACAATTTTGAGCACATGAGCGTTGGGCTCTCCGCAATAGTCCAGGAGATGGTGCAGAGCGAAAAAGCAGGAGTAATGTTCTCAGTAAACCCGGTAACCCAAAAGAAAAACGAAATCATGATTGAAGCTGCATATGGGCTTGGGGAGGTAGTTGTTTCCGGCTCAGTAACCCCGGATACTTACGTAGTGGACAAAGACGGATTCAAAATCCTGAGCAAGGATATCGCACGGCAGACCTGGATGATAATCAAGCACAAGGGCGAGAATGCAAAGGCCGAAATCAAGGATGATAAGCAGGATAAGCAGAAAATCTCGGACGAAGTGATTGTTGAGATTGCAAAGCTTGGGGACAAGCTGGAAAAGCATTATGATTTCCCCCAGGATATTGAATGGGCATATGCAGATAATGAGGTTTATATCGTGCAGTCGCGGCCAATTACTACACTTGCAGAGGAAAAATCCGCAGCACCTGCAACGGCTGAAGAAATGGGCGGGGGAACCGATATTTCCGAAGCAGAAGTTCTCCTTAGGGGGCTTGCCTCTTCCCCCGGCTTTGGAATCGGGGCCGTAAACGTGCTGGGAAGCTCAAAGGATATTCCCCGCATGGAAAAAGGCGCAATCCTTGTAACTGATATGACTACGCCGGATTTTGTTCCCGCAATGAAAAAAGCTGCAGCAATTGTTACAAACACAGGCGGCATGACTTCGCACGCTGCAATTGTAAGCAGGGAGCTTGGGATTCCCTGCATTGTCGGGACCCAGCGTGCAACGGACGTACTCAAGGAAGGAATGATTGTAACTGTTGATGGAACCCATGGCATTGT
>DAOUYQ010000117.1 GCA_030666035.1 Microcaldota archaeon | reverse complement strand
TTTAAATATGTTCTTATTAGCTGGTTTTCATGAATTCCCTTAATGCGCTTGTTGCGTATGCCCCTGCGGGAAGCGAGAACCCAAATAAATTATTTTTGAATTCAAAATCTTTCATTGGAACTAAAAGAGGGCGGTAAGTTCCTTTTGAAGACAATTCCGGCATCTTTTCTATCCTGAATGCATCTAAGCTGATTTGGTGGCGCTCCAGGATTTCTTTTTCCCTTTGGTTTGGGCTGGAATTGTAGCCTAAGAGCTTTCCGCAGAGCCAGTCCATTCCCGGCATATCCACATCCGGAAATCCGTATGGGTTGGAGGCGCAGTAGAATTCCCCGTCTTCTTTTCTTATCATTCCATCCTTTATTCTTTCTGAGAGGCATTGGTTGAATAGATAGGATTGGAATGCGTGGATAAACAAAAGCAAAGTATACCTGGGGAGCTTGCGGAATGCACCAATATAATCCTCAGGGTATTCTATTAAATGTGCGAGCATTGTGCGCTCTAACCTCAGGTGTTTTGGAAACTCCTTTAGTGCTGCCTGGAAATCATTGGATTCCAGTAATCTGGAGCGTGCTTCCCGTGCTTCCTGGTGCTCTTCGCTCCCTACTTCCGCAAGGAAATGCATTGCCGCTTCCTGGAACTTCCTTCTTAGGAGCAGCTCTCCAATTCTGTGGGTGTTTTGCCTAGTTGAGCCAAACCTTTGCATCCCAAAATAGTTGGGGAATTTGCCTTCCAGCCCCTCAAATATTTTTTGTGCTTTTTCTTCTGCATCTTCCGTATCCCCATGCCAGAGTATCTGGAACCTGTTTCCAATTAAATCTCCTAACTGGATTTTTTCTTTTGCACCCCATGCACCATTTACCTGCAGGTCCATTAATGCTAATGAAGTGAGTTTTTCCTTTGGGACTTCAAAAACTGAAACGGCCTGGGTAGTAATTGCAACCTTGTCTTTTGTGCCTGCATAGCTGAAACGTTTTTGCCCAACTCTCAGTGCTTTTGCAATCCTTTTAAGTGCTGAAGAGGTGCTCCAGTCTTTTTTCTGCAGGATGAAATGTGTAAATTTTTTCCCCGAATCCGGCTTCTCTATTGTTTTGTAGAGCTCAAGTATTGTGCCATCGGGGGCAATTTCCTCAACCTTGAAATCCTCCGGGGAGCGCTTTATTTCCCCCCCGATTCCTTCTAAGCTTGAGAGGTATGACCACTCAAAATTCATTTATTTTCTCCTTTATAGGCTCCTTCGTAGGAATCTTTTGCGGGTTCTGAAAGTTTTATGAAAATCATCTGGCCAATTTTTGCATTTTTCTTGAGCCTTGCACCGTTTGGGTTTGAGATGATTAATAGTGCTTCGCTCCTGCCTTCGTAGCCCGGGTCCCACACTGCACACTCCAGGGTTATTCCGCTTCTTAATAGTGAAGACCTTGGAAGGCAGAGCGCTGCAGCATCCTGGGGGATTTTCACGCACTCATTAAAGATTACTTTGTAGGAGCCGGGTGCAAGCTTCGCCCATTCTTCTTCGAATGGAATTTCTTCGGTTTCGCTGATTTTCCTTTCCCTGTTGTCAAAATCAATATGCCCTGCAGTTGAAAATTTTAATATTTTTTTTAAAGTTACATCCACTCCTGCGGGCTGGAACTGCGACTCTCGCAGATGCCCGGAAATAAAAGAAGAAAGAAGGTGCTTGGGAAGGATCATTCCTTCTCATCCTCTGCATAAATATAGTCCCAAACCTTCAAGTTGTAGTCAAAGAGTTCTTCCGGCGCAAAGAACCTCGTGATCTCTGCTCTTGCCGTTTCTATTGAATCTGATGCATGGATTGTGTTCCTTCCCGTGCTCATGGAGTAATCCCCGCGCACGGTTCCTGCATCTGCTTTCCTTGAGTTGGTTACGCCCACTATCTTCCTTACTACTTCCACGGCTTCCTGGCCCTCAAGTACAAACACGAGGATAGGCTCATTAGTCATGAACTTTTCCAAGCCCGGATAGAATGGCTTATCCACAAGATGGGCATAATGCTCCTTTGCAAGCCCAGGGCTCATTTTCACCATCTTCATGCCAACAATCTTAAGGCCCTTCCGCTCAAAGCGGGAAAGTATTCTCCCAACCAGCCCGCGCTGGAACGCATCCGGCTTGATTAGAACAACTGTTTTTTCCATAGCCATTTTGATCACTTCTTCTTGGCTTTCTTGGTCTCAGCTGCAGCTTTTTTTCTCTTTACCCAGGGTGCTTTCTTCCCAACCCGCTTTAGCCCAAGCTGATTGTTCCTGCACTTGCTTGAGCAAAAAAATGAGGTTGTGCCATCCTTCTTTGAATAGAGGTAGCCTTTGCCCTTTCCTACTTCCTTGCTGCAAAATGAACATCTCATTTTCCATTCACCTTGCCCTGATTTCCTTGGCTTCACGCTCTGCTTCCAGGAGCATGAGGATCATGCCTTTTTTCACCGGGCCTTTTACATTCCTGAGGATAACCCTTCCCTTTTCAGGACCCTCAAGGATTTTGCATAGAACCTGGTAAATTTCACCATAAATTCCGGTTTTGGCCTTGACTTCAACAACTTCTGCCGGAGTTCCCTGTGCACTCATAATTTAGCACCTATTTTTTCTCCTCTTTTGGAGCCTCTTCCTTTTTCTCGGGCTTGGGCTCTTCTTTCTTTTCTTCCTTTTTCTCTTCTTTGGGCTTTTCCTCTTTCGGAGCCTCTTCTTTTTTCTCGGGCTTGGCTTCCTGCTTCTTTTCTTCCTTTTTCTCCTCTTTCTTTTCCTCTTTGGGCTTCTCTTCTTTCTTGGGGGCCTCCTTTTTTTCTTCTTTAGGAGCCTCTGCAGCAGGCTTCGGGAGCCTCTTTAGAATGCCCTGCAGGAGTTCTGCTGCGCCTCCCGCATCTTCAATTGCAATGGAAGATGTTCCTACCCCAATTCCTACTGCTTCTCCAAGGTCCTTCTTGGTGCGCACATAAGCATAGGGAATGCCCTTCTCTTCGCACAGCCCAGGCACATGAATCATAATTTCCTCAGGCTGCACATCCTCAGCCAGAACTACAAGCTTGGCTGCCCTGCGCTCAATGGACTTGGTTGTCTCATTGATTCCTTTGCGGAGCCTGCCTGTGTCCTTTGCGACTGAAAGCGCTTCAAGTATATTAGTTACTACCTCATCTGGGGTTTCATATTTTACATAACTAGCCATATATTCACCTCATATCATTGGCTTACAAGTAAATGAATAGCAATATTTAAAAAGAAAAGCTTTTCCAGTATTTTCAGAGGATAAAAACAAATAGGTTAAAAGAAAAATAAAAATAAGAAAAAAAGAGTTTAGGCTTTTGGCCTTCTCTTCTTTCTCTTTTTGGTCCAGAGCACATAGAATATTGCAACCACAACCAGGATAAAGAGCAATAGCCAGACTCCGGTAATTATTGTTTCCCAGAGTGAATCCCCTTTGCTTGTTGCAACAAACTGGTCTTCAGCTGAAGCAAATCCTGGTTTTGTAACAACCACTGTGTACTCTCCTGCTTCCCCAGCAGTGAACGCCATCTGGCCGTTTCCATCAGTAACGCCTTCAGCATATTGCTGCCCATCAAGGTAAATAGCTACTTCAGCATCTCCTACCGAGTCACCATTGCTTGTTACTATAACTTCGACCTCATCTCCAGAGCTTCCTTCATCCGGAACATCCACATCCATTGGCCGGTCTCCTTCTTCTGGAGG
>DAOUYQ010000037.1 GCA_030666035.1 Microcaldota archaeon | reverse complement strand
CAAAATTCAGCATCTCCAGTTTATCCACCACATTCAGGACCTCCCACCTGGGGGAGCCCCGTATTACAGTCAATAGCTCAAAGTACGAGAGTGAAGTGGTGCAGAGCAGGTCTGCCTGGGAATACTGCTTGAATTTCTGGACTGTTTTTAGTTCTCCCTTGAAAAAATCAAGGATAACATCAGTATCCAGGCAAATTTTAGTCGCCACTTCCCCACCTCTGAACCGCGGGGGGCACCCCCCCAGTTCCGGTTCCTCCGGACCCCCCGATATATGGGTAGTATTCCACTGAAGGCAGGATGAATAAGGTTAATGTGCTCGCTGACTCGCACATTAACCTGATTGCCTTCAGGTGGAAGGCGGATGGGAAGGGTGGCGGATTAGGCCTCATAACAGAATGAAACTTCCCAGCTGCAGCATCGTGAACTTCGTTCACGAGAAGAAAATGAAGTTTTCTCCGAAGCTGACAAGGTATCTGACCCAAGAACCGCAAGTGGGACCCATAACTATCTTCCGCAGAGGATAGATAGGTTAGTGCGCGTAGCGTATTAACATATCTTTTAGTTAATCCTTTGCGGAATAATATCCATAACTGGGGGGAATCAGGAGGAACCTCAAACTGTCTTGAGCTCCGCTCAAGAGAAGAAATCGCAGATTTCTCAGAAAGGGGGGACTCCCCCTGCGGTTCGGAATCAGTCGCCACTTCCCCACCTTTTTAAGCGGTATAAAGCCCTTCGGTTAATATCTGCCTCTTTGAGCTTTCCTGCGTGGTCAAGCAATCCTTCGCGGGTGAGTTTGCTCTCGTTAAGGAGCAGGTCAATGGCTTGGGAAAAGCTCATTGCGTGCCGCTTTTTAAGAGAACTCAGGCGGTCGTAAACATCATCACGAATAGTGATTACCTTGACCATGTAAATACATGCACTGCATACATTTATATGCTTTCCGACGTTGCTTTCCACAACCTGTTCTATTTTGTTTAAATTTGTGTAATTCATTCTCCGACGTAAATCTCAAAATATTTAAAGAATGTTTTTCCTTTTTCTCTCGAGGCGAATAATATGGATGACCTTGTAAAATCTGTAGTCGGAGAGAGAGCTCCCGAGACATCGGCAGCCGAGGATGATGAAAGTTCAGAAACAATCAAGATTGTTACTGTAGGTGTAGGTGGTGCAGGAAATAACACCATCAACAGGCTCATTAAATCGGGCGTAAAAGGAAGCCAGCTTATTGCAATTAATACGGATAAGCAGCACCTTAAGCAGGTCCACGAAAAGGCAGCAAAAGTGCTAATTGGAAGAAGCATCACTAAAGGCCTTGGTGCAGGTGGTTACCCGGACCTTGGTGCAAAATCCGCAGAGGTAGACCGCCCATTAATTGAGAGGGAGCTTGAAGGGGCACACCTTGTGTTTATCTGCGCCGGAATGGGTGGAGGAACCGGAGGCGGAGCAGCCCCTATCGTTGCACAGATTGCAAAGGAACAGGGTGCAATTACCGTAGCCATGGTAACTTATCCCTTTGCACTTGAGAGGGCCCGAAGGAAGAAGGCAGATGAGTCCATCTCAAAGCTCAGGCAGAACTGCGATTCAGTTATTATCCTTGACAACAACAGGCTGGTGCAATTGGTGCCCAACCTCCCAATGAGTGAAGCATTTGCAGTTGCAGATGAAATCCTCGCAAGGGCAATTAGCGGCCTGGTCTGGACAATTACCCAGCCATCACTGATTAACATTGACTTTGCAGATGTGCGCTCAATTATGCAGGGCGGAGGCGTAGGCTTTATTGCAGTTGGTGAAGGAAAAGGAACAGATAAGGTAACCAGCGCTGCAGATGCGGTTGTTAAAAACAGGCTCCTGGATGTTGACTTTGAAGGCGCAAAGGGCGCAATTATCCACATTTCCGGTGGAAGCGACCTCAGCCTGGGCGATGCAATCAAGGCAGGGGACATCATTACCGAGCGCATGGACGCTGAAGCAAACGTGAAATGGGGAGCCCGCATAATGCAGAACTATGAGGGCAAGCTCGAAATCGTTGCAATTGTAACTGGTGTGAAGGGCGCTTCAATCCTTGGAAGGGATTACGAAGTCGAGGAAGAATCCTCAATGCCTTCATTCAGCAGCGACCTTGAAATGCTTGGCTGAACGCGAGCGCGTTCTTAAAATTTGCCCGTTTTCTTCGGAAAATGGGCAAAACCTTTTTATTTCTTCTTTTATATCTTCTATTGGTGACCGTAAATGCTAGATGGTATTGTAAAAGATGTTCTTTCTGAAAAGGAAGCTGCAAAAAAAGAGATTGCCCCAATTTTTGAGGAGAAAACTGAGAATGTTTCTGAACAATTGCCCCTTCCAACTGATGAAAAGCCCAGGGAACAGATAGAGGAACCAAATGGAATAGAGGAGAATTCTTCAATTAGGATTTCGGTAATTGGCGTAGGTGGTGCAGGCTGCAACAGCGTGAGCAGAATCACCAAAAGTGGAATTAAAAGCGCCCGCACAATTGCAATAAACACAGACAAGCTGCATTTAGGCGTTGTGGAATCACATGAGAAGCACCTCCTGGGCAGAATGGTCACCAAGGGCCTGGGAAGCGGAGGAGACCCTGCAGTTGCAGCAAAAGCAGCTGATGCTGACAAGGATGCGTTGAAGAAGCTCATTGGGGAAAATGAAATTGTATTTATTTGTGCAGGATTGGGTGGGGGAACAGGAACAGGGGCATCCCCCCTGCTTGCGCAAATTGCAAAAGCCCAGGGCGCCACCGTAATTGGAGTAGTAACCTACCCATTCAGGATAGAGCGCTCAAGAATACATCGGGCAAGAGATGGGCTCAAAGAACTCATGAAGGAAGCAGACACCGTAATTGTAATTGAAAATGACCTGCTTCTTGGCTATGCGCCCAACCTTCCAATCGACAAGGCATTTGCCCTGGCAGACGAAATTGCCCTCAAAGCGGTGCGTGGAATCTCGGACCTTGTAGTTCTTCCAAGCATGATGAATGTGGATTATGCAGATGTGCGTGCAATCATGAAGGATGGCGGCCTTGCAATGATTTCAATTGGAAAGGGCTCCGGGGCAGGAGCAGGAATGGTTGAGGGCGTTGTAGAGAGCACAAGAAATAACCCGCTCCTTAAAGTTTCCTATGAGGGTGCAAAAGGAGCCCTTATCCATGTTGAGGGCGCGGGCGGCCTGAGCCTGGGGGATGCAACCCAGATTTGCGTAGGCATAAGCGATGATTTCCATGAAGATGCTGAAGTGAAGATGGGTGCAAGGGTAAATCCGGATCTTGCAAATGCAATTGAAGTGACTGCCGTAATTACTGGTGTGAGCGCACCTCATCTTTTTGAGGAGCAGAAGCCGCAGGAAGAGATGCAGGGTGAAATACTCAGATCCATCCTTTAATCCCCTTCCCTTTTAAATTTTCTCTATTATTACTCTTCTGAATTTATTCTGATGTGGGTGTGCTGATGTTTGAATTTGATCCATTCTACCTGTTGTTTTGGGTTTTCCTGGGATTCTTTGTTCCCGGGGCGATTTTCTCAATTGCTATTCTCAAGAAGAAGGAACTCCCTCTTTTTGACAAGGCGGCAATAGGCTTTGGCCTGGGCATGCTTCTTCCAGCGCTATTTGCATTCCTGCTTCTTCTTGCAGGCGTTGAATTTAGTTATGGAATCGCAGTCCTCTGCATTGCCCTATTCTACCTAACATCAATTGCACTTTTTATAAAGCAAAAAGCATGGGAGGGGCTTTTGCTCCCAACAGATTACAGAAAGGTAGCCCCATCTGTGGCCCTTGCGCTCATTATGCTCCTTGCATTTTACATAAGGATGCAGACATTCGGCCCTGTTTTCATGGAGCTGGACCCATATTATTATATCCAGCATCCCGCTTTGATTCTTCAGCACGGAGCTGCCCCATTACAGGATACTTCTGCATGGTACCCCCACCTTAGTTCGCACAGGACCGCCCCGATGAAAGCCTACCTAGAAGTAATAACTTATGCGCTTTACAACCAGGATACTGTTTTTGACAGGTATATGCTTTCTGCAGTTGCAGGAATGCTCCCCCCAATTTTTGCAGCTTTGGCAGTGTTTTTCCTTTACCTGATGGTTTCTTCTGAATATAAGCGCACCTTTGGCCTTGCAGCTGCAGGGGTTGCTGCATTCATCCCGATGTTTGTGATGAAATTAATGGCAGGGGAAAGCGAAATCCAGCCATATGCATTTTTTGGGCTTGCATTTTTCCTGGGAATGTACGCCTTGGCAGTAAAGCGAAAGGACCTGGGCTTTGGGGTGCTTGCAGGGCTCGCATTCCTTGCAACCTTCCTGGGCTCAAGCTCCGCAATTGTACTGGTTACAACGCTTCTTATTTTCATTCCATTGCAGGCAATATTCCTTTTTATTATGAAGGAGGACCTTCTCAAAAACGTACAGGTAAATGGAATCATAATCCTTCTTGGGCCAATCCTCTCAACAATGCTCACCAATTTATTCCATGAAACTTTTGTTTTGGATGGATTACTATCCGGCTATCCATTGATGCTCTTGATTGCATACCTCTTTTCCATCGCAATTCTCCTCCTCCAGGTTCTTGCAGGGGTTTCCGCACTTAAGCTTCCGGTTAAAAACCTGCCCAAAATCAATATGGATGACATGGGGAAGGCAGCTGCCCCGCTTGCAGCAGTAATCATTATTGCGCTTGTACTAGTGCTATTCACCCCAATTGGGGACCCCATATTCTCAATGGCCAAAGGGGCACTGGGCATAACCCAATTCAACAAGGCACTGGACCGCACTATTGCGGAACAGGGAATAGCAGGGGCAAGTTTCGAAGCCCAGCTGGGATTCATTGGAATGGACTTTACCCGCTTTCCGCCAATGGAGCAGTTGCTTGATTTTTCAAACAAGAACATAATAATTGGCATTTTTGAGCTTATTGTCGGAATTTTCCAGCACATATTTGCGTTTGTTGCATTGTTCCTTACCGCAATCTCCAATCTTGTGCTTTCCGCGATGGTTGCAGTGCTAAATAAGGTTTTTGGAACTGAGCTGCAATATCATGATAAGAACAATAGCATGATAATGGTAATCTTCTTTGCGATGTTTGTTTCGGTTTTTCACTCAATCTACATAAAGCTCAAGACAAAGGAGCAGAGGCTTGCCCTCCTCTTTGCAGCATTCATTTTCCCAATTTCCATAATCGGGCTGTTCAAGACCAAATATGTAGTATACCTTGGTTTTGCCCTTGCCATAGGTTTGGGCGTTTCACTTGGGGAAATCTCCCAGTTCCTGAAGAACTTAATCCATAAATTCAAGGATGAAGAAAAAAGAAAAGTTTACACAAGCTACCTGATGCTTGGCTTTACATTAATCAGTTTCTTTTTTGTGTATTTTGAGTGGAACAATGGAATTGCAAGCAAGCTCTTCTTTGGCTCGTTCCAGGAAAGGTTCCAGGATAATCCTGAAGCCCTCCAGCCCAGGATGGCAAACCTTTGCACATTGAGCGGATATGGCCCTGCCTGCAGCGCTGCAGAAGACCCTGTTGGTTTTGCGTCCCAAGGAATGACTTCCCAGTACGACCCTGTACTTTGCATGTATTCCATATTCGCAGACCCGAATGCGCCCACAGCAGATGAGCAGCTGCTTGTATCGCTTAGATGCAACATGCTGACACCCTATTGGATTGAATTTACTGAGTGGCAATATGAGGAATCCCCAAAAGACGCAAGATTTACTTCCTGGTGGGATTATGGGCACTGGACCAATTATTTTGGCCAGAGGGATACAGTCCTAAGAAATGACCATGCATACCATGATATGATCCTGGAAGTTGCGCATGGATTTATTTACGGCACCCCGGAAGAACTAAAGCAGACAATGAAGGACCATGGTTCAGAATATGTTTTCTTTGACAGGGAAATCCTGCTGAATGCAGATGGGAGCTTCGGAGGAAAATATCACGCCCTGAATTACCTTTCCTGCTCCAGGAACAATGAAACTACGCTTGAGCAGTCACCAGGCCAATCCCTCTGTGAAGCGCAGCACAGGTGGGAGCAGGTTGCAATTCCCGCAGCCCAGCAGCCATGCACAATTTCTGCCCTCACAGGCAAATCCGGAATAACCACATATGATGCAATATCCGGGCAGCAAAAATATTGCCTTGGGGAAGCAACGCTCGCTACAGGCGAAACAATCACTGCCCTATACAAGCTTGACCAGGTATATGAGAATGGAGACCTGAAGCTGCATAAGGCTTTCCTCAAGGAAGTATTTGTAACTGCCGATGGCACCCGCGTATATGATGTATATTACACCAAAGACCTGGTGTGGCTTGAAGATGGGGAGCTGAAATCCGGCTGGGAAGACCGCACAACAAAGTTTTATGATTCCACGCTCTACCAGGCATTTATATTTGAACAGCTTGAAGGCTTTGAGCAGGTTTACCAGACAAGTGACGGTGCAGTGAAGCTCTACAAAATTTCAGGGTGAAAACATATGGGGATAATCACCCCTTATATCATCCATCGCATCGCATATTGTTTTCAGCCGTTTGAGGGCAGAGGAATAGTCCCTCTTGCTAACCATATCATATAGCAGGAGCAGGGAAGCATGCCCCTCCTCCCCAACGTATTTTTTGAACTCGGAAACCATCCTGAGCCCTTCTTTTCCAAATGAGTATTTTTTTTCCCCCATAATGAGGTATTGCTTTTTGCATGCCTGGACCATTAGCCTGCACATTTTATCAACCGCTTCAATTTCCTTTCCTGAATTGAAGAGGTAACTTATCTCATTGATATGTACTGTATCCAGCCCATGGGCCTTAAAATAATCCAGGTAACTCTCCATTAGGTATTCTTCCCTGGGAAAGCTCGGGGCCTCTTCAATCTTTTTTCTCGCTTCATAGATTGTCTCTTTTAGCCCAAGAGTTATTTTGTTTGAGCTTTGGGAAATATCCTGCAGCCCAAACTCAAAAAGCAGGTTCGCAACCCGGGCTGCCCGTTCTGTGCCCTCAAATGAAAGTTTAGTAATGCCCCCATGCTCCACATAGTTCTTTATTTTCCCCAGCACCGCATTTCCAACATATATTCCTTCTATTGAGGAGAGTATGCTGGAAAGCGGCTTCCACTTGGCATTCTTGCGCATCTCTATGAATTCTTTTGGGGTTTTCGTAGTAAAGAAATCAGGATGTTCCGGACATTTTCCTTCCGGAGGCAGGTGGAATTCTTTTGAGAACCATTTGTAATACTCCTTTTCAATATTGCTCTCTTTTTGCATTATTGATACCAGCGAGCTGAATCGTATTCCCCGGTATTCCACCTTCCGCTCAGCATATTGCACAAGATACTCGTAAAACTCACCCAGCCGGGCATCGTCCGTTGCCATTTTCTTCAATACCTTTGCCAGGTTTTTGCATCCAACCTTTTTTGTTCCAAGAAGGCACATAAAATAGATAAGCGTCTTGAAGAAAATGCGCTTTTCATCCTTTTTTATTTTCCCATAAGATTTGAGAAGCCATTCTTTTTCTTTATCTGTAAACAGGGAAAACAAATCAATCCTTTTCCCCCCATCAAAATAAACTATTTTGCCTGTCTTTCCATCAAGCCATTTTTCAAATGACTGTGCAAAGACCCTTGAATCTCTCCATGCCAGTTCCTGCTCTGCTTTCTTGGCTTTCTCCCCTACCATCCACTTCTCTTATCCATACATTCTTTATAATACTTTCAATTTTTAGCG
>DAOUYQ010000148.1 GCA_030666035.1 Microcaldota archaeon | reverse complement strand
GCCCCCTCATCAATAAGCAGCCCAGCAACATCCTTATGCCTATGATAGGCAGCCTTCATCAGCGCAGCCTCCCCATTAGCATCATCCTTAACATCCACATCCGCCCCAGCTTTCAGCAATCTTCCAACTCCATCTTTCTCCCCGTGTATTGCAGCATCCAGGAGTTTCCCATTTAACATCTCCTGTTTTTCCTTACTCAATTTATTCTTAGTTTTCTCAACAACAGGTTTCTTTTCCAAAGCTTTCACTGCTGGAGGATTCCTCTTCGCTTTAAGCGCCTTCCTTCGCTCTGCAGCCTTCCAAGCATTAACCGTTCTATCAGCATTCGCTGCACATTCTTTAGGCGGAAGTATCTTCAGTTCCATATCCATCATCTCTGGAGATTCAGTGCCTCCCTCTCCATCTTCTCCCTGATTGTCCGGCTATACGCCTTCGCAGTCAAGTCAACCACCAGCCCCACAACATCCTCGTAAGAATCAACCCTTTTCACAACAAGCCCGGCAGCTTCAATATCCCTGGAAGCATTCGTTTCCGAACCAATTAGCACCATGAAGAACTGCTGCTTTTTAGCAAGCTCAATAAACTCTTCCTTCACAGAGTCCCAATTGATTATCCCCCCATCTGAAATGAACGGAAAGAGGGCCCCACTTTTCCCCGCAAGCATCTTCCGCACAATATCCATGTCTACATTCGTTTCCCCTGTAGTGGGGCTGAGCAGCATCTTCTTTACATTGTCCAGCCCAGTAGCAGCAGTAGTATCAGTATGGAATATAGCACCCGAAACATCAACCTTGTGCATCACCCCAAGATATTCAAGCTGCCTAAGCAGCCCATAAAATGCAAGAAGCGCATAATGGTACCCACTCTCATCCCCCCAGGGTATCATCGAGCAGTCCCCACCACGCATCATCGTGCCCGAAGCATCAACCAAAGCAAACGCAACCCCAGGGAATCCCCTAAGAGTTTTGCGTATCGGAATATCCACATTG
Source organism: Microcaldota archaeon (assembly GCA_030666035.1). GTDB lineage: Archaea > Micrarchaeota > Micrarchaeia > Anstonellales > Bilamarchaeaceae > CAIKOA01. The sequence continues at coordinate 2,107 of DAOUYQ010000148.1, read as the reverse complement.
TGCCAGTGCGTAACCACAGTGGGCACAACCCTCCGGGTTATGGGGTCAACAACCACCCTACTCATATCACAGCCTGAAAGCTCGTCCCTCTCCAGGTCATACGCCCTCCTTCTGGTCGCAACCACAGGGCACTCCGCAGTAGGCAGGTCCCCATGCCTGGTTTTTACCCTAACCCTCCGTGAGAGCGCATTGTAAACCCCATCCAGCGCAACATCATGGTCTAGATAGAAAGGAACGCCTTTTCCTGCATCTTTTCTGCCCCTCATAATATCCTCTACATCTTTAGGGGTAAGCTTTCCAAACGGATCCTCATCTTCTTCCTCTTCCTCCGAGCCCGAACTTTCCTCTTCCTCCTGCCCAGAGCCACCTTCCCCTGATTCCGATTCCTCTTCTTCCCCAGGTTCCCCTTCCTTTGCAGTATTATCCCCACCAGACATGGGCTGCTCAGGTTCCTGCACATCATCTATAAACTTGATTACTTCCTTCGCATAAGCACGCGCAATCTCCTCCCAACTCCCCTTATCCAACAGCTTCTCATGAGTAAGCACCCCCCTTAGCCTGGAAACAGATTCCCCAATCTCCTTTTCCACCCCCACAGAAGCCCTACCATTATCCTGCCCATACTTTGCAAAGAACTGCCCAAGAAGCCCGGTAGCCTCCCCCCTATTCCGCATAAACATAAGGTTGCATTTCACAAACATAGTATACTCTGAACTGTAAGTGCCCCCAGCCTGCCCTGCAAGATACCAAAAAAGCACCTGCCCATTCCCAATAGTCCCAGCCCTGGAATTCACAAACACATTATAATTATCAATAATATCCTCTACAGCATTTACAATCCTCCTTGCCCATCCCTTGCACCCCCCTTCACTGAACTTCCCACTCTCCATAAGCTCCTCAAATACAGGCTGCAGGAACAATTCATGGTGCAGCTTATTGTCCATCGGGCACCCAAACCCACTCCCACGCGGAAGCTCCCAATGCCCAAACTCGTGTTTCCCAACATCTGAAATAAGCTCCCCAAATGGGTCCTTTATACTCATCTTCCAAAGGAACCTCTCAAGCAACTTATCCGAGCGGAAACTCAAATTCGCAGGAACAACAATCTTCGTATTCCAATTCGCCGGGTCTATCGATGTCTTCAAATACTTTGCCTTCGCATCCGCAACAAGCTCACACATCCCCGTACTTGGCCCATACTTCTCCAGCAGCGAGTAAAGCATCCGCCAATAACTATCCATATTCTGAGAGTCCAGGAGCCTCTCCTTCCCTGCTTTGAACCGGGCCTTTGGCTGTGCAAATTTTCCTGTTTCTTTTTGCTTCAGCTTCATGGCAGCTCACTCCCTGGTTTTGCCCCGTGCTTTTTGAGCAGTTCTGCAACTTCAGTTTTGCCATTAGTCATTGCCAAATCCAGCACACTCCACTCATTATCATACTTAGCATTCACATTTGCCCCTTCCCCAATAAGCAACTCAACAACATCCTTGTGCCCTTCATAAACAGCATACAACAGCACACTCCCCCCAGAATTATCCTTAGCATTCACATCCGCCCCAGCCTTCAGCAATCTTTTAACTTCATCTTTCTTCCCATCTCTTACAGCAACCTGGAGTTTCCTATTCAATCCCTCCCGTTTTTCTTTACTCAACTTGACCTTAGGTTCCTCAACAACAGCTTTCTTTTCCAAAGCTTTCACTGCCGGAGGATTTCTCTTCGCTTTAAGCGCTGCCCTTTCCTGCTCACGCTTCCAAGCATTAACCGTTTTCTCAGCATTCGCTGCACATTCTTTAGGCGGAAGTATCTTCAGTTTGTTCATGGCAACTCACTCCCTCGTTTTGCTCCGTGCTTCCTGAGCAATTCTGCAATTTCAGTTCCGCCAGTGTTTATTACAATATCCAGCACACTATTCCCACTATTAGTCGTAGCATTCACATCCGCCCCCTTTCCAATAAGTAGCCCGGCAATCTCCTTGTGCCCAGTATGAGCAGCCAACATCAGCGCAGTTTGCCCAACATTAGCCTTAGCATTCACATCTGCCCCCTCATCAATAAGCAGCCCAGCAACATCCTTATGCCTATGATAGGCAGCCTTCATCAGCGCAGTCTCC
>DAOUYQ010000014.1 GCA_030666035.1 Microcaldota archaeon | reverse complement strand
TACGGTGGCCCTTGCACTCTTTATTATTTCAATTTTTGAGGGCTCCTGCTTATTCTTCACTAATTTCCTGGAAGGCTCCAGCGGCCCGATTCTGGATGCTCAAAACTACATGTATAGCCTCCAGATTGAAGGGCAGATGATTCTGGAGCAGCTCATAAAGGAATCAGTAAAAGACAAGTTTTCTGCAGCAAGAGTATATGGGTACATGGCGCCATTTATTGGAGGGGAAACCTCATACACGTTATCATTTTACAATGCATATGCAAGGCAGAAGGAAATCCTTGCGGATATGGTAACTGTCGGGTATGTGAGCGCCGGAGTCCAGTATTTTATTCTTTTGGTAATTGAGCAGTACATATTCCCCATTTTCCTTCCATTTGGGCTAATGCTCCGCGCCCTTCCCTTTGTGCGCGAAGCGGGAAACATTGTTCTTGCACTCACGTTTGCGCTTTTGGTTATTTTCCCATTTGCATATGCAGTAAACGCATCAGCAGCAGACGTTCAGATTAATTACTGTGATGAGGATACCGAGAAAGCGCTAGGAGGATGCACCAGCCTGACTGGATGGGGAAGGATTTCAGCATTCCTCTTCCAAACTGTATTCCTCCCCAGCCTTGCAATGGTGATATTCATCACAGGTGCAAGTGCAATGGTTAAAGTGGCAAAGGTGATTCCATGAATCAAAAATTGATATTTTTGCTGTGTTTTGCCCTAGTTGCACTTTCATTATCTGCTTACGGCTGTGTGCAGGAATCTGAATCCAAGTACATAGTAACTGAAGAGGCTGGAGAAACAGCCTTTGGGGACTTTGTCCCCAGCGAATCTGAAACAGCAATAGGGGTAATTGTAAATGAGTGGCGTGCATTCTCAATAATTTTTGTCCTGATTTCAGTGGGGCTAATCGCCTTGATGTACCCACTCTCCAGTGCCCTCAAAATGCCAAGCCTAAAAGCCTGGGCAGATGTGGAGCTTGCAGAAGCATTCTCAACAGTCCTAATTGTTGTATTCATAATGACCATCCTTGTTTTTGTGGAGGTAGTAACCCACGGCCTGATTGCGGGGATTCCCGAATTCACCTGCGATGTGGATACTGACCGCTTCTGCCCGATTACAGTAGCTAACCAGTACCTCCAGGAATATCTGGAGAAGAGCCTTGCAGTTTATGATGACATTTTTGAAACCGCAATAAAGAAGGGAAAAATGGCCACGATGTCCGTTGTGGTCGGAACCAATTACCTCTTTTTGGGTTACCTCTCACTGAGCATGAAGCTTTTCCCGGATTACATGATTGAAGTTACCACTGCAACCCAGGAGATGCAGTTTCTAATGGGAATGAGGGATGCCCTTTTGTTCCAGCAATTTATACTAAACCACGTTTCCGGGACACTTGCCCCAATGGCATTAATGCTTGGAATAATCTTCCGCAGCTTCTTTATAACACGAAAAATGGGAGGCCTCCTTATGGCATTTGGAATCGGGTTCCTCCTTGTTTTCCCGGCAACTTATGCGCTTGCCATGTACACGGTGCACACAACGCTCTATGGAACAACTACAACGGGAGGGGACATTGATAACCAGTTCTGCACAGCAAGCTGCATGCAGCGTTCCCCCCAGGCATACTCCACAGCCGGAGGAACCAAGACATACCAGCGCAGTGAAATCAAAGAGCTTTTCCCTCCAGAAGGCTGCAGCGGCGGTTTCCTCTGCCGGGATGGAGACTGTGCATCCTCAGTTGCAAGCGACGCCTCTGTGTGCAATCCAGATGAAGAATTTGTAGATGGCTTTTGCATAGACCCCTCCCAGTCCTGCGAAACCGATGATGAATACAAGGAAAGAATTGATGACTTTATTCTGGGCCAGGAGTGCAGCATAACCATTGTTTCACTTCCAATGAGTGATCCACTTGAGATAGAAACATGCGAACCGTTTTATTCTGAAGTTTCCCCTGAAACAGGAAAAACAATTTATTTCTGTGGAGCCTATGATGAAAAGTGCCCGCCTTCCTGCAGGACCCTTCCTTACTCAAACACAAATCCTGAGTGCGCTTCCCGCGAAACCGAATATTATTGCAGGGAAACAGTTCCAGAAGAGTGCTTTATTATCCGCTTTGCAAACCTAAACGACCCGATTCTTGCGGGCCTCTCAGAAGAAGACAAGGATGCCTGCCCATTTAAGTGCAGGCCCCTTGTGGGACTCAAAAAAGAGGGGTGCGTGGACATGAGTGGATATGGATTTTCATATTCGGAAGAGGATACTGTAGAAGATGTGGATGAGCAGATGGATGCTGATGGGTATCCGGACACTTTGAGCGGGGCATGTGCAGCTAAGCTTCCCATTTTCCTTAAAACATTCTATTGTGGTCCTGATGAAGATGCAAGCAGGGCACTCGCAGTGCTTGGCTTTAAAGGATTGGATGATGCAGAATCAATTGCCTGGCAGGAAGGCTGCCCAAATAATTGCAGGTGGGTAACCACAGATGGGGAACTTGGCACGGGCTGCTCAAAGAGCGTTTGCGGAGACCGCCCCGTTGCACCAGGGACCCTCTGGCAAACAGCAAAGCTGGCAGCCGACCCCGATAATTATGACCTTGAAACCCAAATTGCTGCTGCAGAGGAGAGCTGCTACACAATTATTCCCGCAGATGTTTTCACAGATACTGATTGCCTTTCCTGCGCTTACCTAATGGACCCCGGCTTTGCCTCTTACCCCCCAGTCCACCAGAGGTGTGATTCGCTTTGCGGCAAAGCCAAAAAGGTTGCAGTCTCGTCTGATTCGGGGGACATGGAAACAGGGATAGACGGCTTTGCAGGCCCCCTAGAAATGAAAACAATCACTAAGCTGGTAGTTCCAGCAGTTATACTTCCCCTCCTAAATCTTGTAATCACATTTATTTTCATAAGGACGCTCTCCCCAATGCTGGGAGGAGACGTTGACATTCCGGGAATGATGAGGATGATACGATGATGAAAAAATTCATGCTTGTCCTTGCCATGATTTCACTTTGCTTTGCAGCAGCCGACTGGCAGGCAATGGCAATCCTTGCAGCACTCTCAGCATTCATGGTTCTTGTAATTTTATACATGCTCGGCTACTTCTTTGATTCAGCTGAAATGAGGATGCTTGCAAGAACCGAGATGTACCAGGTTTTTGTTACATTGATATTTATTGCAGTATTTGTTTCCTTCAATGCATACTCAACTACAATATTTTCCGAAGCATTATCCGCTGCATTTGGGGAAGGAAGCCTAAACCACATTGATTATGCGATGGCGCTTCTTAGTGAGAATGCCAATTACCAGTGGGACGTATTAAAAACATTCACCAACGACCTCACAATCCCCCTTGGGAGCATGGCATCCACTACCGGAACCTGCTCGATACTGGGAGCAAGTTTCAGCTACCCTGGGTGCATTGGAATCCAGGTTCCCTTCTCTTCTCTTACCTTTGCAACAAATACAATGGTTTCAGCAATGCTTGTAAACAATTCCCAGATAATCCTCCTTAATCTGGCCCAAAGCTTCTTTTTTCCGGTTCTTCTTCCAATTGGGCTCTTTTTGCGCTGCTTCCACTTTACCCGCGGAGCAGGGGGGCTCCTTATTGCAATAGCATTTGCATTCTACTTTATTTTTCCAATCTCAATTATGCTTACTGAAAGTATGGCAAACAAGGTGGATAAGGGGGACCCGGGAGACTACATCCCAGGGGATATCAAGTACCCCAAAGATGACTTTGCTTCAGAATACAGTGCCGGTTTAGATAGCCCCGGAGACATTGCAGCTGCAATTGCAACAGGCGGTGCAAGCCTGCTTTTCTCAGAAATAAATTCAGAATGCAACCCATTGGATATGGACCCTAAAGCCGGAAGAAAGCAGGCAAAAAGGCTCGTGGGTGAAGAGGGGGGAGAAATGGTTGACAGCCTGCTTTACTTGTTCTTTATTAAGGGAATATTTACTACAATGCTTAATATACTGATAACGCTCTCAGCAGTGCGCGGGCTGGCTTCTATCTTCGGCTCAGAAGTGGATATCTCCGCACTTGCGAGGATTTCGTGACAAATATGGAATGGGCAGATGCATATACACTTGCAATCTTTGCAACCTTTGTGGCTGCAATTGCAATCGGGCTAGCCTATGCTTTAGGCCAGCTTCTGCAGAACCCGCGCCTTAATGTCTGGGCAAAAACAGAACTATTCCAGTCCGCAGTAAGCGTTGCCCTTGTCTTTATTGCACTCTTTTTGGTGGGGCTAATTGGGCTCGACCCTGGTTCTGAATTCACAATAAGTGCAGGCTGGCTCACCGTACTCTCAGGTGAAGATGTTGAAGGTGTGTATGCACACCCAGCAATTTCAGAAGATGACAACGTGTTTGAGACCTCAGAAAAATACCTGGAGAACCTTGCATATTTCTCACATCGCACGGTGCGGGGCTCCCGTGCAATGATGGGCGCAACTGATGAGATGTCCAAATATACGCGCACCCCATGCACTCCCGCACTCCTTCTTTGCCTAATGGGGGTAAATGGGGTTAGTGTACGCCCCCTAAGCGGAACATCAGCCCTGATGCAGTCCTCGAACCTGTTTCTTTACACCTCCACTGCAGCTTACCTTGGAGTGCTTGCACAGATATTCTTCCTGCGCTTTATACAGTCCGGGCTTTTAGTAGTATACCTTCCCCTTGCAATAATCCTGCGCTCGCTTCCATTTATGCGGCCATTTGGAGGGGGGCTAATTGCTATCTGTTTTTCATTATTTATCCTGCTTCCAATGCTATTGTTTATGGAATCCATGTTCTGGAACCCGTATGACTGGACGGACGGTGGCACCTGGAACAATATGGCCGATTTTGTAAGTGATGTTGAAGGAAGTTCTGATGAATTAGGCTACGGAGACCTGTTTATGTCCGGAGGGCAATGGCAGTTTTCAGAAAGCCCTTCCATACTCAGCGTTTTTGATGATCTGATACACATGACCTCTTCAGCATTTGTAAGCTCCACATTCCTATTTACTTTCAATATACTCGCTGTTTCAGCTTCAGCTGCCCTCTTTGCCAGGCTTTTAGGTTCAGAAGTGGACCTAAGCAGGCTCGTCCAGATAGTATAGGTGTTGCCCATGGAAGAAAACAAAAAGCAGGAAAAAAGAAAAAAGCGCGAAGTTCCCCTGGCTCTGTTTGCAGGGCTGCTTTTTGCCCTTGTTTTCTTTTCAGGGTGCGTAACCGATTCTAGCAAGCTGGGTGATGAAGCAAAAGGGGAATTCCTCCCAACCTGGACACAAACATGGGGATGGCTCCCCATATGCATTTTAGCAGTAGTAATATCAGTAACTGCACACACAATTATTTATATAATTGGATACTCACTCAATGCTGCACGCCTTAAGCGATACGCAGTAACTGAAATGATGCAGGCAGCGGCAAGTGCCCTCATGGTCATTTTGCTTGTAGGAATGCTTGTGCAGGCCTTTGATTACCTGGGTTCTTTAGGTTCAATTACCTGCGGGGGAGTAGATATGACAAGCCCGGTAGAAGCAGATGCGTGCAGGACCGGAGAGCTCCTAAACAAAATCGGAAAGCAGTACACCAAAGTTCTAGAAAGCGACCGGGGCCCTGAGATGATCTATTCCATGCAAATAACAGTTTTTGGAATACCCGTATTTATTGGCTCCTGGATGGTTGAGAGCATTTACAAGGAGGTAGAGACATACCACAGCATTGCATATATCTGCGTAAACCTCATGATTGCGCTTACTGCAAAATTATTTTTGCTCAAGTATGTTGCAGAAAATATGCTTGCGGTCTTCCTTCCCCTTGGAATAATCCTGAGGACTTTCCACTTTACCAGGGGGATAGGCGCCTTCTTTATTGCAATGGCAATAGGGTTTTTCTTTATCTACCCTACAGTAACTTTCATGATGGACAGCACTTTCATGGCAAGCCTGGATGCGCCTGAACTTCCTGATATCATTTCCAGCGGAATGTGCAACATTCCGATGTTTGGAAGCTTCTCCTTTGGTTCCGCTGCCCTTGCACAATACAGCAGCCGCTCAGGAACTGCCAGCCAGGTCGCACTCTCAAATGACCTTGCAACCTTTGTTGCATCCATACAGACCGCACTTTTATTCAATAACTTTGTTGCACTGGCAATAACGCTTACTTTCCTCCGTTATGCAACAACAATATTAGGGGGAGATGCTGCGCCATTTATGGGAATGGTGGGGAGGTTGGTATAGATGAGAAATAAATTAATTATTATATTTGCAATCGCATTTCTTTTTGTTCTAATGGGGTGCACAACCCCAAAGTACCAGTTTTGCTGTTTTGCAGATGATGCGTTTCCCGAAGACTCCTCAATTGACCCAGTGTGCCGAGGAATAAATGAAGAGGGAAACGAGGAGGAGAGGGAGGTAGTAAGCTGTGATGAAGGGAACTGGACCTGCATAATTGAGTCAGCTGTTAGTGGGGAAGAAGATATTGAAGTTCCTGTCTGCCCGAATATTAAAACAAGCACCTGCGAGAGCAACTGCTCAGGGGTATTCTGCGGAAACTTCTTCTATGACCCGCGCCCCTCATACGGAATGCTTCCAGGGGACGAAGCGCATGCAATCCCTGATGAGGAAGAGGAAAATACTGGAGTTTTAGAAGAGCCCATTGGGCTCTGGCAGGCCCAATGTGCAGTGCAGAAATTAGATACCCTGTTTTTGCGCAAAGTGGAAAATTCAGATGATATCACACTCAACACTTTCCGCTTTGGAATAGGCGAATCCTTTGAGGACTTTGAGCAGGCACAATATTATTTCCCCCTAACTGATCTTGCCTGCGAACTTAATCCCGCAGGCTCAGTGGACCGCTTTGTACTCTATGCAATTCCCAACCAAAAATTAAGTGGCGGGCAACTCTGTGGGAAGACTGGAGAAACATATGGATGCACTGCTGACTCTTCAATTAAGTCATATAGTTATTTTGACTGTGCCTCTCGTTGTGCCCTTGAAATATATGATTATGAGCCTGAAATTGAAGCATACAACCCTTACCTGTCCATGCATGAGGAGGAAAAAATCGGAAACCCTTTTGTATATGGCCCAAACAAATACGATTTTGGTTCATATGATGCATATCCGGATACTTCTGATGGTGTAATGTTTTCGAGGTATTTTAGGAATGCAGTGGGCCCCCTTCAGGCCAATGACGTGGATGGATATGCAGAAGGAACAGTATTGTATGGTGCAACCTTTGGAGACCCAGAAATTAGCAAAAATTCAGATGAGTACTCGATGCTTGAATATCTCGCATACCAAGGTTACAGAAGCGGAGCAGAGGGTACAGAATATGTTCCTTATTTAGGAGAGGGTTCCTGGGGCTATTATTTTGACTGGAACTGGGAAAGCCAGACTTTTGCCAGAACAATATTCCTCACTGAAGAAAAGAACCCCCATGAAATTTATCCCTGGCTTCTTGCCCACCACTCAATCTACAACGCACAGTTTGAAGGGGGGCACACCCTTGCAAACGGAGGCACTAAAAGCGGAGCCGAATTTGAGTGCACAAGTGGAATTGACTGCCTATCAGGCTACTGCAATAATTTTGATTACCAGAGAGGCGCCTGTGTTGGGGTAGACGGGGAAGATATTTTGTGTGACTGCCATTTTGAAAATGGAAAAACGCTTTGTATTGGCTCTGCCGGAGTGGATGTTCCTTCCTGGGACGACCCCAGTGTAGATGTGGAGGTTCCTGTGGCTCTTTCTGCCCCAGTGGATATTTACGGAAAGGCAAAAGGCGGAGGCACCCAGACCCTTGCCAGCCTTCCTTCAGTAGGAATGGTAAAAGTATTGCCAACCTGCGGGCTTTTGGTTGATTGGGGAGAAGGACAAGAGGAAATTGCAGAGGCACCCTTCTTTATTCTGCAGCTGGGGGGAGGCCAACTCTCAAGCACTTATGGAGTTAAAATTCCAGACTACACAGTAATATCCTGGGGCGCGGATGACGAGCTTGTTAAGGCCAGGTGGACCTTAGACCCCTGCAGCGCAATTCCAGAAGCAAACTACTGGGGAATGACAGTGGATGACCTAAGAACAGTTTATTGCTGTGATGGCACTACAAACTGTGAGACTCCATGTACTGCAGATGATGATGACGATGATGACTGTGAGGTGGATACAGAAGTTTATGGGTATCCCAATCCAAATCAACACGCTACCCGCTTTGTGGAAAACTGCATGGAGGGATATAAAAAATATATCCATGTTTGCTACAACGATGATGCAAAAAAAGAAATTGGCATCTGGGGATGGAACATGGGAGCAGGGGGCCCGTTTGCAGAACAATTTGAAAAAAGCTCGTTTTTTCATAAAGACGATGGAGAAACATACGAATATAAGTTTTGTGAATATATCGCAGGAAAATCTGGTCATATACCTACTGCCCAGGCCGAAGCAGCACGCTGCTATGTCTGGGAAACATCAGGGGGCCACATTGATTTAGGCGGCGGTGATGAGTGCACTGCAGAATCAGAATCTTACCTGGTTATCGAGCCGCGCAGGGTAATAGTAAATGACCAGGTAAGGTGGGCATTTGGAAAGTGCCTGCTAAATAGTGCCGGAGACGGTTTGGAAATTAACCAGTATGGGATTTGTGAGTCCTGTGGATACCTTACTATGGCAAAGCAGGAAATTACTGCGCTTCCCATAGAAACTGACTGGACACTTGACCCTGTTTCAGAAGATGAAGGGACAATGTATGGAAACACTTACTGCCCTGATATGGTGGTGCACACTCCCCAAACAGAATGGGGCATAAAAGAGCGCGCAAACCCTTCCAGTGGTGTAGCATTTGGTTCAGGCAATATTCTGGAGCCCTATGGGATGAATGGATACAACACATATCAATTTGGAAGCTATGAGTGGGCGGAGGAGTGGGTTCAGCAGAAATGCACTTATCCAAATGGGTATACTGTAAATGAACGCGGTGAAGGCGCATATCGGGCTGGCCTTCCATACACAATGCCCAATGCATTTTACCTTAACCAAAAGCTTGAGAGCTTTATGAAAAGAAACATCCAGCCAGTAATTTTTGCAATTGATGATGGTCTTTGGGTGCGAAGTATTGTGGATGTGGAGCCCAATGAGTATACTGTTGCACTCCAGACCGATGGAAGCGATGCAACATATGCAACCTCCACTCTGCTCACCCACTTATATGAAACCAGAGACTACCTCTTTGAGGGCATTGAAAAGAAGGATGATTGCTCAACTACCTATGGAAACTGTGTTGAAGATTATGCTGGAGGAGAAATATACTCTTCCATTGGAAGTTTCCTTGGAAACACAATGATAAATGAAGGAGCGGCAATTCTGGTTATTGAAGAGTATGGAACTGTTTGTAGAGATATCGGTTGCTCTACTCCCGGCGATTATGATGGAGAGAAGAGGATAACCGGCCGCGGTTCCGCAGCCCGCCTCATGTGCCCAAATTGCATGGTTTCTGTTGCAGTGGGTTATGGTGGGGGCGTAGAAGGCTTCAATTTAGATGACCGGAAAAAGGAAATTGATTTCCTATTTTACTATAATTACCTTGCAGGAGAAACCTCCAGCCCGATTGCACCTTATGTGGATGTAATATCAGTAAGAATGGAACTTGGGGATGGAAACGAGTATTGCAGCATCACTGGTGAGGAAGAGCGTTTCCCATTAATACTTGCAAATATTACAAACCTTGGGTACGAGACGCTAAAAGCGCATGGAAAGCCCTTGATAATCACAGATTTTGCAATTGACCGCTCAGGCTCCTGTTGGAGCGAAGAATCAGCAGGAAATCTCATGGCATATCTTGGAACCCATAATGCAGATTTGGCGAAAGCCGGATACCTTGGCCTCATTTATAGTGACTGGGAATCTTCAACTACCGATTCTACCGGTGTGCGTTTTATTTCTAATGAGGGAATTGCAGGCTACCGCGGAGAATTCTATGCCGGGACGTTTACTTCTGCAAGGACTTTTGCAGGCTATGACTTTACAACATTCTATACTGAAGTGCTTGTAACTGATGAGTGCCAGTGTGTTCCATGCACCGCGGCAGACTCCCCTGCACTTTGCAATGGAAAATACGTTGGGAACGGTCCCCTTTGCGATGGATATGAATCAGGAGAAAACGTGAAGTGGCCCGATAACTGTATAACTGCTGGAATATGCCACACACCCTCAATGTATGTTGAGGGAATTGAATGCGAAGTCCTCTATAATAATGGAAGCAAAGAGCACATTGAAATTCAAATTGCAGAAGTAAAGGAAACCCCCTCGGCATACAGGGACGTTATTGCTTCATTGGATATGAACAGCCCCCTTTGCATAGCTACCGCGGGAACTGGCTCTGCAGTAACCTATGTTGCCCTTGAACAAGGGGGATACATGGCAACCCCTGCAGTCTTTTCCACTGATGGTACAAGAAACATAACATGCGACCCGACTTCTGGGCTCCTTGATTCGTTCTGCGGATACTACCCTCCAATAGGAGATTACAAAATGGAGTGCAGCTACATGATGGCAATAT